>CAMVUB010000084.1 GCA_947170495.1 uncultured Prevotellaceae bacterium | reverse complement strand
GACCTGGCAGGAAGGCAAACCTTGGAAGCGTCCTGCCGAGTGGGACGATGCCCGCAAGGCCTACGAGCTGGGTACAAAGAACCAGACGCAGCTCTCTGGAAAGCCCTTCCACTATGACTTCTGTCCGCAGGACGACTACTACCTGAAGTCGCACCTCTTGGGTGACATCTTCGCCGGCGACCTACTCACGGCTGCCGACCGCGAGATAGTGACCGTTGCTGCTCTGAGCGGTCTCGAAGGTGTTGCTCCACAACTGGCAGCCCACAAGCAGGGGGCCGTGAATATGGGAAATTGTCAACAGCTCGTCGATGAGCTATGCACTTGGCTCATTAACGAAGGCTACACCCTGAGCACCAAGTGGCCTAAGGGTGAGCCTAATCCCTACGGCAAGTATTTCATCGGTCAGAGCTATCTGGCAGATGTGGGAGGAGGAATCATGAACGTCACCTTCGAGCCTCGCTGCCGCAACAACTGGCACATTCACCACAAGCAGGTGCAGGTGTTGATTTGCGTTGCCGGTCGTGGCTGGTATCAGGAATGGGGCAAGGCACCGCAGGAGATGACTCCCGGCACCGTCATCGCCATCCCAGCCGAGGTGAAGCACTGGCACGGAGCCCAGAAAGACTCGTGGTTTCAGCACTTGACCTATCACAAGGATGTGCAGGAAGGAGCCTCAAACGAGTGGTGCGAGCCTGTAGATGACGAATATTACAATCAACTGAAATAGCTGAACACAGGAATAATGGCGCAGTGTGCTACCAATGCATACTGCGCCATTTGATGATGGGCTGATTTGCCTTATAGTCCATGGTAGAGAGGAAAAAGTTGTGTTTCGCTCATCTTTTTGTTCTCGTTTTCTTTTTGGCTTTCGGAATATTATCGTACCTTTGTCGCACGTAACTTGAATGCCCATAGATATTGAAACAGAACAAAAGCAGATAAAAGCGATGACACTCCAAGGAATCAAATATGCCTTGCAGCTGATGAGGCCGCAGCAAGACGCCCATGGCAGGCTGACGGGGAGGTTCTCCTCGCGCAATTGCTATGGTCAGGAGAAAGTGAATCGACTGCTGAGGGTAGAACCCCACCGCGAGACCTATCGCCTCATTGCCTACGGCGACAGCCGAGGTGACCGCGAGATGCTGGCCTTTGCAGATGAGGGAATCCGCATAAGCGGCAATTCATAATAGATATCGAAGACAAAAAAATAACAAAATGAAAAAAATGCTTTTAACCGCAGCGCTGCTGGGCACGATGCTGGCAGGCTGCACACAGAAGAGTGGTAACTCTAACGATAACCATTACGAAAACCATAACGATAAAGAAATGAAGACTACATTGGAATTGACGCAGGAGTGGGACAAGGTGTTCCCGCTGAGCGATAAGGTGGCCCACAGGAAGGTCACGTTTCAGACACAGTATGGGCTGACGCTGGCAGCAGACCTGTATACGCCGAAAAACAGACCCACCCCCGACCCCTCCCGTGAAGGGAGGGGAGAGGCTGGCGCAGAGATGGCAAGCGGAAACGCAAGTCTCCCCTCACAGGGAGATTTAGAGGGGTCTGTTGAGGGCTCCTTGCCCGCCATTGCCGTCAGCGGCCCTTTCGGAGCTGTCAAGGAGCAATGCAGCGGACTGTATGCCATGAAGATGGCGGAGCGCGGCTTCGTGGCACTGGCCTTCGACCCGTCTTATACCGGAGAAAGCAGCGGTGAACCGCGTCGCACGGCCTCGCCCGACATCAACACTGAGGACTTCATGGCGGCCGTGGATTTCCTGTCGCAGCTGGAGGGTGTTGACCCTGAGCGCATTGGCATCATCGGCATCTGCGGCTGGGGTGGCATCGCCCTGAACGCTGCCGCTGCCGACACCCGCATCAAGGCCACCGTGGCCTCCACGATGTACGACATGACGCGCGTCAGCGGCAACGACTACAACGATGCCTTCGACGATGAACAGTGGCGCCACCGCAATCGCGAGAACCTCTCGAAACAGCGCTTAGAAGACCCCGACGCGATGGCTGGCGGCGTGCTGGACACCGTGCCGCCGCAGGCGCCCAACTTCGTGCACGACTACTATGACTACTACAAGACCGCACGCGGCTATCACAAGCGCTCGGGCAACTCCAACGACGGCTGGCGCGTCATCGGCACACAAGCCTACGCCAACAGCCGCTTCCTCTACTACATCAACGAGATCCGCTCTGCCGTCCTCGTGATGCACGGTGCCGACGCCCACTCACGCTACTTCGGCGAGGCCGCCTATCACTACATGGTGGATGGCCAGGCTGAGGGCTACAAGTTCGTAGGCCAGCCCAATCCCAACCCCGAGAACAAGCAGCTGCTCATCATCCCCGACGCCACCCACTGCGACCTCTACGACGGCGGCTACGAGGAGAAAGCCGGCAAGGGTCAGCCCAAGAACATGATACCCTGGGACACGCTGGCAGACTTCTTCCAGAAGAACCTGAAGTAAAAGGCTCTCATGAAAGATAACCAGAACGAGATATTCCCGGTCGTGGATGAGGATGGCCGCGTGGTGGGCTCTGCCACGCGTGGCGAGTGCCATAGCGGTTCAATGCTGCTGCACCCTGTCGTGCACCTGCATGTGTTCAAT
>CAMVUB010000083.1 GCA_947170495.1 uncultured Prevotellaceae bacterium | reverse complement strand
ACATTATTTCTTTTAGCAGCAGGCATGGGCAGCCGTTATGGCGGTCTGAAGCAGCTCGACGGGCTGGGCCCCAATGGTGAGACGATTATGGACTATTCCATCTATGATGCCATCCAGGCAGGATTCGGCAAGATTGTCTGGGTAATCCGCAAGGACTTTGAGGAGCAGTTCCGCACGCAGATTCTCGCCAAGTACGAGGGTAAGGTGCAATGCGAGCTGTGCTTCCAGGCACTCGACGCGCTGCCCGAGGGTTTCCAGGTTCCTGAGGGTCGTGTGAAGCCGTGGGGCACCAATCATGCCGTGCTCATGGCCAAGGACATCATCAAGGAGCCCTTCTGCGTCATCAACTGCGACGACTTCTACAACCGCGACGCCTTCATGGTGATGGGCCGCTTCCTGAGCAGTCTGCCCGAGGATGCCAAGAACCAGTATGCTATGGTGGGTTTCCGCGTGGGCAATACGCTGAGCGAGAACGGTACCGTGGCTCGCGGCATCTGCTCTACCGATGCTGAGGGCAACCTGACCACCGTGGTGGAGCGCACGGAGATAGTGCGTTGTGCCGAGGATGGCAGCCAGGCCGGCAGCGAGAGCCAGCCCGTGCGCTACAAGGACGAGCAGGGCCAGTGGGTGGCCGTGAAGGACGAGACTCCCGTGTCGATGAATGTCTGGGGCTTCACGCCCGACTATTTCGACTACTCCGAGGCTTACTTCAAGGAGTTCCTGAGCGACGAGAAGAACCTGCAGAACCTCAAGGCGGAGTTCTTCATTCCGCTGATGGTCAACAAGCTCATCCAGGATAAGACGGCTACCGTCAAGGTGCTCGACACCACGTCGAAGTGGTTTGGCGTGACCTATGCCGCCGACCGCCAGTCCACCGTCGACCGCATTGCACAGCTCGTGGCCGATGGCGTCTATCCTAACAAGCTGTTCTAAAACAGAAGAACCCCTTTCTCATTCATGCTGAAAGATATCATGACAGTAGGGGAGTGCACGCTGTTGCGCTCCCTTCTTGACGAGGCGGGCACCGTAGTGCTCTGCTGTCACCAGAACCCCGACGGCGACGCTCTGGGCTCCATGCTGGCTCTGGGCGAGGTGCTGCGCCAGCTGGGCAAAGACGTCGTGATGGTGGCCCCCGACCAGTATCCCGACTACCTGCAATGGCTGCCCAACAGCGAGAAGATAGTGCGCTACGACAAGCGCAAGGACTATGTCGACACGCTGCTGAAGGTGTGCGACCTGGTGATATGCCTCGACTTCAACACGCCGTCGCGCACCGACGACATGGCCGAGGCGCTGTGTGCCTCGCCAGCCAAGAAGGTGCTCATCGACCATCACCCCGGGCCCGACATCGATGCCGTGCTCACCATCTCGCGTCCTGAGGCGTCGTCCACCAGCGAGCTCGTGTTCCGCGTGGTGTGGCAGCTGGGACTCTTCGAACAGCAGGGCCGCCACTTCGCC
Source organism: uncultured Prevotellaceae bacterium (assembly GCA_947170495.1). Taxonomy (GTDB): domain Bacteria; phylum Bacteroidota; class Bacteroidia; order Bacteroidales; family Bacteroidaceae; genus Physcousia. The sequence goes on along the minus strand of CAMVUB010000083.1, from coordinate 1,326 downwards.
GTGCCGGTCTATACGGGCATGATGACCGACACGGGAGGGTTCACCTACAACTCGTCCGACCCTGATATCTACTACATCATCTCGCAGCTGCTCACCAAGCACATCGACAAGGACAAGATCTACCGCAACGTCTACCACAACTACTCCGAAAACCGTCTCCGCCTGGTGGGTCATGTGCTGTGCCACAACCTCGTGGTCGACGCGCCGCGCCATGCGGCCTACTATGCCCTGACGCGTCAGGACCTGAAGCGTTTCCACTTCATCAAGGGCGACGCCGAGGGGCTGGTGAACATGCCCCTGCAGATCAAGGGTCTGAAGCTCAGCATCTCGCTGCGCGAGGATAGCGACAAGGACAACCTCGTCTGGGTGAGCCTGCGCTCCGTCGACCAGTTTCCCTGCAACGAGGTCGCGGCGCGGTTCTTCAATGGCGGCGGCCACCTCAACGCCTCTGGCGGCAGGCTCTACTGCTCCATTCCCGAGGCCATCGAGACGGTGAAGAAAGCCATCGACGCCTTTGCCGATGTGCTGTCGAAATAAAGACACGGAAGGGCGAAAACGTTAAAAAACTCCAAGGCGGGAGCACTTTTTTCGCTATTCATTTCCCCCTTTTCCTCGAAATTCGTACCTTTGCAGGCAAAAAACAAAGCGAAGACAGACAAATGAAGAAAACAGTAAACTGCATCATACTGCTGGCGGTGCTGCTGCTCACGGCAGGCTGCGAGCACTATGAGACCTATGCCGACATGAAGGAGAAGGAGCAGAACGCCATCAATGCCTTCCTCAACGCGCAGGGCATCCAGGTCATTGACGAGGCCACCTTCCAGGCACAGGGCGAGACCACCAACACCGCCTACAACCAGTTTGTGCGCTTCGAGCGCAACGGTGTCTACATGCAGATAGTGCGCAAGGGTTGTGGCACCAAGCTGGAGGAAAACAAGAACGTCACCCTGCTGTGCCGTTTCATGGAGACCAACCTGCTCACGGGCTCTGTCGTCATCCGCAACGATGTCCACAGCTACATCACCATGAGTGGTGTGGGAACCGTCGACGTGTCGCAGTACCTCGACAAGATGAGTGCCCGCCGCACAGGCACCACCATCAATGCCTCGTTCATTTCCGGCATGATGTATCAGTATCACGGCTCCGCCTCGGTGCCTGCCGGCTGGCTCGTGCCCCTCAACTACGTCAACGTGGGCTATCCTGAGGGTGCCACCGACGAGATTGCCAAGGTGAAGCTCATCGTGCCCCACTCGCAGGGCACCGCCGACGCCTCCTCGAGCGTCACACCCTACTATTATGAAATCACCTTCCAGCGCTCGCTGTAAA
>CAMVUB010000082.1 GCA_947170495.1 uncultured Prevotellaceae bacterium | reverse complement strand
TCAACATGACGCTGAACAAGCATCAGAGCATCAGGGCCGGCCTGTGCTGGATTCCCGAGATTGCCCATCTGATTCGCCAGCACAACAATGCCAACGTGCTCGTCATGCCCGGCCGCTTCATCGACACCGACATGGCCGCCAAGATCATGGACGAGTTCTTCGCCACCGACTTCGAGGGCGGGCGCCATCAGAAGCGCATCGACAAGATTCCCGTCTGCTGATACCACTTCAACCATTAACAGCTCAGCCCAAACGTGTCATCGTTTGGGCTGAGTTGTTTGTTAGACTTCTTCGGGTTCTGTGCTGCCTGAGGTGTCCAGCGTGATGTTCTCGATGCGTAGCTTGAGGACACCGGCCGGCACCTGCACCTCCACCACATCACCGACGCGCTTGTTCAACAGCGCCTGTCCTATCGGCGACTTGATGGAGATCTTTCCCTCGCGCAGGTTGGCCTCGTGCGGACTGGCAATTTTGTAGGTCATTTTGCTGCCATTCGCGAGATTCGTCATCTCAACCTTGCTCAGCAAACCTACGCTGTCATCGTGAAGCCTAGACGTGTCAATGACACGTGCGAATTCCAGTACACGCTGCTTGAAGCGTATCCGCCCCAGCAGCCGTCCCTGCTCACGTTTGGCTGCGTGATATTCGAAATTCTCGCTCAGGTCACCCTTGTCGCGTGCCTCGGCAATTTCCTGCTTCACGCGCGGCAGCTCCACGAGCTCCAGATGCCTAAGTTCCGCCACGAGTTTGTCGTAGCCCTCCTGCGACATATATTCCATAGGTCGTCTCTAACGTGTGGGGATTAGTCCTTGAGGTAATACACGACTGTAGTGACCACGCGGACGTTCTTGAGCCAAGGGGTGTTCTGATCGCGGCTGTCGATGCTGAACTGGCCTTGGTCTGCGGTGCGGATCTTACCCAGCTTGCTGTCGGAGTCTTCGGCAAAACGCTCGGCGGTCTTGCGGGCGTTCTTGGTGGCCTCGGCAATCATCTCGGGCTTGATTTCATTGAGACCCGTGAACTCGTAGGTGACAACGGGACCCTCATCGTACTCGTTGCCCACAATGGTGACACCTTGTCGCATCAGCTCCGTCTGGCGGCTCACGAGCTTACGTACCAAATCCACATTCTTCGTCACCACCGTGACGACACAGTTGGCCTTATAACGGTAGCGCACCGTCTCGCTGGAATAGCTCATATTGGCCTGCTGGTCCACGAGCGTGGGCGGCGCGAGGGAGATCTCCTCGTCGGTGAAGCCATTGGCCTTGAGGAAGCTGACAACCGTCTGCGTATTCTTCTCAATACGCTCATACAGCTCTGCGGGGTCGTTGCCGAGTTCCTTGAACTTCAACGGCCACGTGGCCTTGTCGGCCTTCACCTCCTTCTCGGAGAGGCCCTTAGCCGTCACCGTGCGGTCCAGCTCCTTGAACTGCACCATACCTTGTTTGATAGCCCTTCCGCCGAGGAAGAGGCCAGCGGCGAGAATCAGCGCCTCGCCGAAGAACTTAAACTGAAAGGTTCTCATAGTCGTATAAGGTTGTTAATTACCAGTCATCGTCATCATTGCCGACAACACCGTTCTTCACAGCTTCCTCCACCTTGTCCATAATGGCGTTGGAATAGGCGTGTGTCATCACGAGTGCCTTGGAGCTGGTGCGTTTCTTGCTGTCCTTCTCCACGAAGGGATAGTGCTTGGCAATCTCCCATTTCTCATCGTAGAGGTTGGGGTTGGTCATGTCCTCGGCCTTACGCTTGGAGTCTGCATAGGTGCGACGGTTGTCCTTATTATCCGAGGGGCTGAGCCAGCCGCCCGTGATATCAGCCAACACATCGTAGGTCTGCACGGTGAACGTCACACGCACACGCCCCTCCTTGATATCGAGGCGGATGACAGGCGTGATGCTGATGGCATACTTGTTGATCGTGCCCATATGCTCGGCGATGTCCTTGATGGTGGAAGTGATGATGATACAGCCGGCATCCTTGTCGTTCAGCGTGATGGCCTGCTTATCCTGGAATGTGGACGTCGCCCAGTAGTTAAGGGCCACGTAGAGCTGCTGCTTGCTCTTTCCCGGTGCCTCGATGACCTGCTGATAGGTCAGGCTCTCGTTCTTGTCGAGGGTGAGGCTGCTGGCGATATTGGCTGCCGCCTCTACCCATTTGCTACCATAACGACTCTCGGCGTATTTCTCGAGATCGGCCGCCTTCATGACCTGTGCTTGGGCAGCCACAGCGCCCATGAGAAACATGCCAGCCACGAAGAGGCGCGAGAAGTTGTGTGTGAATGTCTTCATAAAGTAGATTACTTCAACTTTGTTTCTTTTGCGGTTGCAAAGGTAGTCAAATTTGCGGAAACGAAACAACAAAGCACCTACAAAATGCATCTTTTCAACCTTTTTTTGGCGGTTCAAAAGATTATGCTTATTTTTGCCGCATGAAAAGGCAAATGCTGATAGCAGCCCCCATGAGCGGCTCGGGCAAGACAACGATTGCGCGAGGGCTGATGGCGTTGTTCACGGCGAGGGGGCTGAAGGTGCAGCCTTTCAAATGCGGCCCCGACTATATCGACACGAAATTCCACGCCGCCGTCTGCGGACGACCCAGCATCAACCTCGACACCTTCATGGCCTCGCACGCACACGTGCGCGTACTATATCATTTTTATGCTCAGGAGGCCGATGTTTGTGTCGTGGAAGGAATGATGGGGCTGTTCGACGGCTACGACCGCGACAGCGGCTCGTCGGCAGAGATTGCGCGTGTGCTGGACCTCCCCATTGTGCTGGTGGTGGATGCGCGCTCGGCGGCTTACTCGATGGCGGCGCTGCTGAAGGGCTTCCTGCATTTCCACCCTGACCTGCAGTTCGCAGGCGTCATCTTCAACCGCGTAGGCAGCGAGCGCCACGCGGCCATGCTGCGTGAGGTGGCAGCGGAAGCGGGCATCGAATGTCTGGGCTGCGTGCCCAAGAGCGCTCAACTGGAGCAAGGCTCACGCTACTTGGGTCTCGACTTTTCCCAGGCAGCCGAGACGGATGAACTTTTGCATTTGCTGGACCAACATCTCGACCTCGAAAAGCTTGAAAAAATAAGACCACGGTCTTACGGCGATAAGACCACGGTCTTCAGCCCGAAAGACCACGGTCTTCAGCACGTAAGACCGCAGACCTCCCTCGTGGCTCGCAACGCGGAGTCCTTCTCCTTCATCTACGAGGAGACACTGGCCACCCTGCGCACGCGCGGCGGTGTCCGTTTCTTCGACCCCGAGACAGAGGTTCCGGACTTCAACGGCATCGACTTCCTCTATCTCCCTGGCGGTTATCCCGAGAAGCATGTCGAGGCGCTGGTGAAGAACGCGGCCTGCCGCCAGGCGATTCGCGACTATGCCGAGCGCGGCGGCTGTATCGTAGCCGAATGTGGAGGTATGATGTACCTGTGCCAAGCCATCGTGGATGACGAGGGCGAGCATCCCATGTGTGGTGTCCTGCCCCACTCCATCACGGCACGCAAGGCCGACCGCCGGCTGTCGCTCGGCTATCGCCGCTTCGAGCTCGACGGCCACGAATATCGCGGCCATGAGTTCCATTACACGCAGTTCCTCGGCCCGACACCGGCTTCCGTCACACAGGTCTATAATGCCAAAGGCGAGCCTGTCACCACGCCCGTATTCACCTACAAGAACGTATTAGCCAGCTATACACATCTCTATCTTTCTTCTACAGACCCAGCTGGGTCTGTAGAAGAAAGTTCTAAGGCTCTCTCCCCAATCATGTTTGCCGGCACGGGCAGCGATGTGGGCAAGAGCGTCGTCGCCACCGCCTTCTGTCGCATCTTCCGTCAGGACGGCTACAGCCCCGCTCCCTTCAAGGCACAGAACATGGCGCTCAACAGCTATGCGACCCCCGAGGGGCTGGAGATCGGACGCGCACAAGCCGT
>CAMVUB010000081.1 GCA_947170495.1 uncultured Prevotellaceae bacterium | reverse complement strand
TCCACTTACCGCTGCCGTTGGCAGCCAGCTTGATGCGGAGGCGGAGGTTCGGGCGCACGCCCAGACGCTGAGCGGTCTCCGCGATAATCTGCAGCTCGGGCAGTTTCTCGATGACGAGGAAGACACGCTTGCCCATCTTCTGAGCCAAGAGGGCGAGCTCGATGAAGTTCTGGTCCTTGTGGCCGTTGCAGATGATGAGGCTGTCGGAGTCCATGTTGGTGGCCAGCACGGCATGCAGTTCGGGCTTGGAACCCGCTTCGAGGCCGAGGTTGTAGCGCTTGCCGTGGCTGATGATCTCCTCGACGACTGGACGCATCTGGTTGACCTTGACCGGGAAGATGATGAAGTGCTCGGCCTGATAGTTGTACTCCTTGGCAGCCTTGCGGAAACACTCATCGGTCTTCTCGATGCGGTTGTCGAGGATGTCGGGGAAGCGCAGCAGCACAGGAGCCGTGACATGGCGGGTCGCCAGCTCATCGATGACCTCCTTCAGGTCCACCTGCACGTTGTTCTTCTTAGGCGTCACATAGACGTGTCCCTTATCGTTGATGCCAAAATAGCTCACACCCCAACCTTTGATGTTGTAGAGCTCTTCGGAATCTTCAATGCGCCATTTCTTCATATTCTTGAACTTTAAACCTTTAAACTATAAACCTGCCATAAACCCTCAACCATAAACCCTCAACTACGCCCCTACCATCTCACGGATGATCCTCACACACTCGTCGATCTTGGTGAACGTATCGAGCACGGAGACATCGATGGTGTATTTCGCTTTTGTATAATAAGGTTCGCGCGCCTGCAGCGACTCCTGAATATATGCCTCCAGCTCTTCGGGCGTCTTACCTTCGATGAGGGGGCGCTTGCCCTTGCCCATCTTCAGATGCATGGCCAGCACATCAGGCGCAGCCTTCAGGTAGATGGTGTCTGCCAGGCTGTTCATATACTCCATATTGTCGAAGAAGCAGGGCGTGCCGCCGCCACAGCTGAGGACGACATTCTCGAACTCGGCAGCCTCGTGGAGCATGCGACGCTCCAGGTCGCGGAAGCCCTCCTCGCCGCGCTCGGCAAAGATCTCGGAGACGCTCTTGCGGTAGCGCATCGTGATGTACCAGTCCAGGTCATAGAAGGGCACACCCAGTGCTGCTGCCAGTGCCTTGCCGACCGTGGTCTTTCCGGCACCCATATATCCGATGAGGATGATGCGAATCATTGCTTTCGTTGAACGTTTAACGGTGAGCCCTTCGGCTTATGCCTTACGCTTGGCGAAACGGCGTTTCGCGGGTGACTTGGGCTTCTCATCCTGCTCCTTGACGATGGCCATGCACTCGTCATAGGTGAGCTCCTGGGCGCGCTCCTGCAGGGCTTTCGTGAGGCGGTAGTTGGTGCCTTTATAGGAGAGGTAGGCGCCATAGCGGCCGTTCATCACCTCCAGATCGGCATCCTCGTCGAACTTCTTCAGGTGGCGTTCTGCCTCCACCTGCTGCTTCTCGTTGATGAGCTGCACGGCATCCTCCAGCGTCATCGTCAGCGGATCCATCGTAGCGGGGATGCTCACGAACTGCTTGTTATAGAGGACATAGTTGCCATAGCGACCTGTGCCGATGGTGACCGTCTTGCCCTTGTAGTCGCCCAGCGTGCGGGGCAGGCGGAAGAGCTCCAGGGCATCCTCCAGCGTCAGCGTCTCAATGCTCTGGCCCTTCTTGAGCTGTGCAAAACGGGGCTTCTCCTTCTCATCGGCTGTACCAATCTGCACGACGGGCCCGAAGCGCCCGATCTTCACGCTCACCGTGCGACCGCTCGCGGGGTCTGTGCCCAGAACGCGCTCACCTACGCGCAGCTCCGTCTTGGTGCTCATGGACTCCTCCACGAGGGGTTCAAACTCAGCCCAGAAATGGTGCAGCATACCTGTCCACTCCTCCTTGCCGTCGGCGATGGCATCGAATTCCTTCTCCACGGCAGCCGTGAAATTATAATCCATGATGCTGGGGAAGTACTGCATCAGGAAGTCGTTGACCACAACACCCGTGTCGGTGGGCAGCAGACGGCCGCGCTCGGCGCCGATGATGGCGGTGCGCTGCTCCTCATGCAGGCCTTTGGCGTCCAGCGTCAGGACGGTATAGGGACGTTCCTCACCGGCCTTGTCGCCACGCACGACATATTCGCGCTGCTGGATGGTGGAGATGGTGGGAGCGTAGGTAGAAGGACGACCGATGCCCAGCTCCTCCAGCTTGCGCACGAGGCTGGCCTCATTGTAGCGGGGTGCATGCTGAGTGAAACGCTCTACGGCCTGCACCTCCACGCGCTGCAACTTCTCGCCCACGCTGATGGTCGGCAGAATGTTCATCTCCTCACTGCGCTCATCGGTTTCCTCGGTGTCGGTCTCGCGATAGACCTTCAGGAAGCCCTCGAACTTCACCACCTCGCCATTGGCCACGAACTGCTCTTCGCGTCCGCTGATGCTGATGGTGGCGGTCGTCTTCTCCATCTCTGCGTCGGCCATCTGGCTGGCGATGGTGCGCTTCCAGATGAGGTCGTAGAGGCGGCGGTCCTGTGTGTTGCCGTCGGTGAGTTCCGTGCGGTCTAAGTAGGTCGGACGAATGGCCTCGTGGGCTTCCTGTGCGCCCTTCGAGGAGGTATGGTACTGACGTATCTTCACATATTCCTTACCCATGAGCTGCGTGATCACCTCGCGGCTGGTGCCGAGGGCGAGCTTCGAGAGGTTCACGCTGTCGGTACGCATATAGGTGATGAGACCGTTCTCGTAGAGGCGCTGCGCCACGATCATCGTCTGCGACACGGGGAAGCCCAGCTTATGGGCAGCCTCCTGCTGCAGGGTGCTGGTAGTGAAGGGAGGCGCGGGTGTGCGGTGGACGGGGCGCGTCTGCACATCGTCGATGGTCAGCGTGGCGTCCTTCACGGCCACGAGAAACTCCTCCGCCTCGGCACGCGTCTGGAACCGACGGTTCAGCTCGGCCTTCATCTGGTTGCCATCGGGCAGGGCCAGCAGAGCGACCACGCGGTAGGAGGCTTCACTCTGGAAGGCCTGCACCTCACGCTCACGCTCCACAATCAGGCGCACAGCCACGCTCTGCACACGGCCGGCACTCAGATTGGGCTTCACCTTGCGCCACAACACGGGCGACAGCCTGAAACCCACGATGCGGTCCAGCACACGGCGGGCCTGCTGCGCATTCACCAACGACATATCTACCTGGCGGGGATGCTCGATAGCTTCCAGGATCGCAGGCTTCGTGATCTCATGGAACACGATGCGGCGCGTGGTGGCGGGATCCAGCTTCAGCACCTCCTGCAGGTGCCATGAGATGGCTTCTCCTTCGCGGTCTTCATCGGATGCGAGCCAGACTGCGTCTGCCTTCTTCGCATTCTGTTTCAGCTGACTGACGATGTGTGCCTTGTCCGTCGGCACTTCATACTGCGGCAGGAAGGTATCGGTATCGATGCTGAAATCCTTTTTCTTCAAGTCGCGGATGTGTCCGTAGGACGACATCACCTTATAATCTTTGCCAAGGAACTTCTCGATGGTTTTGGCCTTGGCAGGAGACTCTACAATAACAAGATTTTTGGGCATAGTTCTTACGCGTTTTGAAAATGTGGGCGCAAAACTACACAAAAAACATGAATTACACCTTATATATATAGGAAAAAAACTTTTTTTACCCCTTTTCCGTGCCTTTTATCGTCTCTTTTTGCACTGCACGAAGGGTAATAAGGAGAAAAAAGAAGCAAACGACCGCCAACATGCCAGCCTTCTCCGTACCCCCGATCAGATGGATCAGCGAGTCATCATCGGGCGACAGGAACGCCATCACACAGGCCGTCGAGTTATTGAAGACATGGATGCATACGGGAGCCACCAGCGACCCCGTCCACCAATACGCGAAGCCCAGCACCAACCCCAAGATGAATGCCGCCGGCATCTGCGCCGGGTTCAGATGTGCCACAGCAAAGATGACAGCCGAGAGGAACAGCGCAGTTTTCCCACCGCCTTTCAGAAAGCCTTCCCCTGCGCTCGAAGGTTCACCCTTCGAGAATCCCCCTTGCACGCCTCCCCTGAACAGCAGTTCCTCCGCCAACGGCCCCAACACCGCCACCGTCAGCAGGCCCACGGGGTTATACATCATCGCCCGGAATGTCTCCTCCCCTACCAAGTCTGGTATCTCGGGGAAGAATGCCTCCTGTATCAGGTTCACCAACACAATGATGGGCAGCGCCATCAGAAACACCAGCGCCGTGCGCCGTGCATTCCTGCCTTGCACTCCGGCCATCGTCGTTGCCCACGTGACCTCCCGCTGTCGCCACAACAGGAACAACCCTATCGCCAGCAGATTCGCCACCATCAGCGACAGCACCAGAGTCCACTCTCCCGCCGCCAGCCCCATCGCCGCCAGCACGATCGCCAACCCACCACCAGCCAGCTGGCTGATGATAAAGAACAACACATAAACCCACCAAGCCCTCCTTTTCGCTTCCATCATCTAAAAGAAAAAGTTTTTGATCTCTGTTAACTTGATTGTATAGCTTTGGTAAGTTTTGGTAAGGGGGGCTGCCTCCTCAAGTATCTCACCAGAGAACTCCACCAGAAGTTGCTGTTGTTGACATTTTTCTGGCAAATTGTTAGGGTAATAGGCTATCATATGGTTCTCATCAACAGCCGCCAATGGTGTTAAGATGTACCATTTCCCACATTCTTCATTGTAGCGCACCGAACCCTGCAACCCGTTTACCTCCGATGTCTCCTGAGGTACAGCGGGCACATCTTGTGAATTCTCTTGGGGCGTAACCATCTCCTCCTTTGGTGTTGGCGTGTTCTCGGGTTCACTACTGCATCCTGCAACGAATATTGCTGTGAGAAGAATAATAGTAGGGATTAGCGATGACTTCATAATAAACTATGCTTACTATATAGTAAACACTTTCACGTGTCATATATTGTGTCTGTGTATCATAAAATCATGGTTGTAGGCTCAAAGCGAGCTGCTTGTCATGCTGAAGTTGACTAATAAGGTCTTCCTCACTTTCGAAGCGCCGCTCTTCGCGCAAGCGCGCAATGAAAGACAGTGTAAGAGTCTGGCCATAAAGGTTGTCACAAATATCAAAAAGATTTACTTCCACAGAGACATCCGATCCATTACCTATTGTGGGACGTGTGCCGATATTTAGCATTCCGCCTACTACCGCGTATGCCCCATTGGCTGGCAACATTTTCCCCACTGTCAACTGTCCATTCTTCAAGTGTGAAGCGTCCCCTTGGGCCGAGCGCTCCACTGCCTCCAGGTTCGCCGTCGGGAACCCGAGCTGGCGGCCTACCTCGT
>CAMVUB010000080.1 GCA_947170495.1 uncultured Prevotellaceae bacterium | reverse complement strand
TTAATGTCCGGAATACTCGCCATACTCGAATCTTGGGGCTACTGGGGAATGCTGATTGCCGCGTTCGTGGCGGGCAGTGTGTTCCCGCTCAGCAGCGAAGTGGTGCTGACGGCGCTTATGCTGGCAGGCCTCGACCCCTGGCAGCTGTTCATCGCGGCCAGCATAGGCAATATCGGCGGCTCGATGTTCAACTACGGCATCGGCACGCTCGGTAAGATGGAATGGATAGAGCGGTATCTGCATGTGGAGCGCGAGAAGATGCAGCGGGCGCAGGTATGGATACAGCGCTATGGTGTGTGGATGGGACTCTTCTGCTCGCTGCCGTTCATCGGTAGCGTCATCGCCGTCACCCTCGGTTTCATGCGCGCCAACCCGTGGCTGTGCTTCCTCACCATCACCGTAGGAAAGGTCGTCCGCTACGCCGTCCTCATTTTCGTACTTGAACAATTTTAATTGTAAACAGCGTTAAACAACAGGTGTTTTTTGGCTGTTCCGCAGAATTTATCTACTTTTGCGCCGCATTATACACTTTTTGTCTATGAAACATTTCCGTCTTGTCGATAATCTGTTGGGATGGCTTTCCTTTGCCATCGCCGCTTTCACATATTGCTCGACGGTGGAGCCCACGGCCTCGTTCTGGGACTGCCCCGAGTTCATCACCACGGCTTATAAGCTGGAGGTCGGTCACCCGCCAGGGGCACCGTTCTTCATGCTCACGGGCAACCTGTTCACGCAGCTGACCAGCGACCCGGGGAAGGTGGCGCTGATGGTGAACATCATGAACGCGCTGCTGAGTGCGCTGTGCATCATGTTCCTCTATTGGACCATCTCGCACCTGGCCCGCAAGCTCCTCTGTAAGGACGGCTGGGTGCAGACGCTGCCGCAGCTCATCACCGTAGAAGCCGCCGCCATGACGGGCGCGCTGGCCTACTGCTGGAGCGACACCTTCTGGTACTCGGCTGTGGAAGGCGAGGTCTATGCTTACAGCTCGCTGTTCACCGCCCTGGTGTTCTGGCTGATGCTGAAGTGGGAGGACAACGCCGACAAGCCGCACAGCGACCGCTGGCTCGTGCTCATCGCCTATCTCACGGGCCTCAGCATCGGCGTGCACCTGCTGAACCTGCTGTGTCTGCCCGCGCTCGTGCTTATCTATTATTATAAGCGCAGCCAGAATGCCACCCTCAAAGGCAGCATCTACGCCCTCATCGGGAGCTTCGTGCTCGTGGCTGCCGTACTCTACGGCATCGTGCCGGGCATCGTGAAGGTGGGCGGATGGTTTGAGCTCCTCTTTGTCAACACGCTGTCGCTGCCCTTCAACAGTGGACTCATCACCTATATCATTGTGCTGGTGGGCATCGTCCTCTGGGCCATCTACGAGACCGTACAGGAGAAGAGCCGCATGCGCATGAATATCTCGTACCTCCTCTCCGTGGCCATGCTCGGCATACCGTTCTATGGCTATGGCTGGACGAGCATCGCCATCGGCGCCGTCGTGCTGGCAGCCCTCTACGGACTCCTCGTATGGCAGCGCGAAGGCAAGCCGTTCGTGTCGGCACGCCTCATGAACACCTCGCTGCTGTGCATGCTGATGATCATGATTGGCTACTCATCGTATGCCGTCATCGTCATCCGCTCCACCGCCAACACGCCGATGGACCAGAACTCACCCGAGGACATCTTCACGCTGGGACAATACCTGAACCGCGAGCAATATGGCTCACGACCGCTGTTCTACGGCCAGGCCTACACCTCGCAGGTGGCACTGAAGACCGAGGGCGGCTACTGCATCCCCGTCTCCAAGGAGGGCGCGCCCGTGTATCAGCGCAAGGAGAAGGCCAATCCCGACGAGCCCGACCGCTATGAGATCCAGCGCTACGACGTGGAGTATGTCTATGCGCAGAATATGTTCTTCCCACGCATGTACAGCGACCGCCACGCCGAGGCCTACGAGTCGTGGATGGGCGGTGTCAAGGGTACGCAGATACCCTTCGACCGCTGCGGCGAACCCATCATGGTGAAGATGCCGTCGCAGCTGGAGAACATCCGCTTCTTCCTCTCCTATCAGGTGAACTTCATGTACTGGCGCTACTTCATGTGGAACTTCGCAGGGCGCCAGAACGATATCCAGGGCAATGGCGAACTGGAACACGGCAACTGGCTCTCCGGCATCCCCTTCATCGACAACGGACGTCTGGGCAATCAAGAACTACTGCCCACGGAACTCAAGGAGAACAAGGGGCACAACGTGTTCTACTGCCTGCCGCTGCTGCTGGGCCTGCTGGGGCTCTGTTGGCAGGCGTGGAAGGAAAGGGATGGAAAACCCATCGGCATCCAGCAGTTCTGGGTGGTCTTCTTCCTCTTCTTCATGACGGGTCTGGCCATCGTGGTCTATCTCAACCAGACGCCGATGCAGCCGCGTGAACGTGACTACGCCTATGCCGGCAGCTTCTACGCCTTCGCCATCTGGATAGGTCTCGGCGCTGCCGCCATCGCCGACCTGATCAATGAAAAATTAAAAGTGAACAATGGAAAATGGGTGGGGGCGCTGGTGTCGCTGCTAGCACTGCTCGTGCCCGTGCAGATGGTGTCGCAGACATGGGACGACCACGACCGCAGCGGGCGCTACACCTGCCGCGACTTCGGCCAGAACTACCTCATGACACTGCCCGACAAAGGCTTCCCCATCATCTTCACCAACGGCGACAACGACACCTTCCCGCTCTGGTATAACCAAGAGACGGAGGGCGTGCGCACCGATGCCCGCGTCTGCAACCTCTCCTACCTGCAGACAGACTGGTACATCGACCAGATGAAGCGCCCCGCCTACGATTCACCCAGCGTGCCCATCACCTGGAAGCGCATCCAGTATGTGGCAGGCACGCGTGAGGGCATACGTGTCAGCCCGGGCACCCTGGAGCAGGCTATCAACTACTACAAGGACGACCCTGTCACATGCCGTCAGCTACTGGGCGAGAACCCCTATGAGCTCTCCACCATCATCGACAAGTGGATCCTCAACTCCAACCCCGACATGCAGATCTTCCCCACCGACAGCCTCGTCATCACCATCGACAAGGAGGCTGTGCGCCGCTCTGGCATGATGATGGCTGCCGACAGCATCCCCGATGTCATGCACATCTCGCTGAAGGGGAAGCGCGCCGTCTATAAGAGCGAGATGATGATGTATGAGATGCTTGCACGCTGCAACTGGGAGAGACCTCTTTATGTGGCCATGACCGTGGGCTCCGAGAACTACGGCAACCTCGGCAACAACTTCGTGCAGGAGGGCCTCGCCAACCGCATCACACCCTTCAACACCAAGGCCAGCGGCCTGCGCATAGATACGGAGAAGATGTACGACAACGTCATGAACCGCTTTAAGTTCGGCGGCATCGACAACCCCGACATCTACCTAGATGAGACCGTCACTCGCATGTGCCTCACCCACCGACGTATCTTCTCACAGCTCGCCAGCGAGCTCCTCAAGGAAAACAAGCGCGAGAAGGCACAGAAGGTGCTGGAGCGTGCCGAGCAGGCCATCCCCGAGACCACCGTGCCACACAACTACCAGGGCGGCTCGTTGGAGCTCGCACGCATCTGGCTCGCGCTGGGCAAGAAGCAGGAGGCGGCACACATCGCCGATGCCGTGGCCAAGAACGCATCAGAATACTGCAACTGGTACGTCAACCTCAGCGACCATCGCCTGAAGGTCAGTCAGGAAGAGTGCCTCTACTACCTCTACCAACTCAACGATGCCCTGCGCATCCTCGATGACGCTGACCCCAAGAAGAGCGAGACCTACGACGCACAGCTGCAACGCTATAGTAACCTCCTACAGGGACGCGTCAGTCTATAATGATTATTGAACAACCTGCCCGCTTCCTGCGGTGGCTCTATCCAGAGGCCATCTGGCGCATGGACCCGAACGTCAAGGCTGTCTATCTCACCTTCGACGACGGGCCCATCCCCGAGGCTACGCCCTTCGTGCTTGACACCCTCAAGTGCTACGGCGTCAAGGCCACCTTCTTCGTCGTGGGCGACAACGTTCATAAACACCCCGAACTCTTCCAGCGCATCATCAGCGAAGGACACCGCGTCGGCAACCACACCTACAACCACATCGGCGGCTTCCGCTGGCTGTCCCGCAACTATCTGCGCAACACCAAAAAGGCACAGGAGGAAATTGAGCAATGGATGTCCATTGCTCAATTTCCTCCTCTTTTCCGTCCGCCTCACGGCTGGATGCGCCCGCTGCAGTACCAGGTCATCAGGCGTAAGAAATACCGCATTATCATGTGGGATCTCGTGACACGCGACTACAGCAAACGCCTCAACGCCGATGAAGTGTTGGAAAACGTGAAACGCTACGCCCGCAACGGCTCCATCATCACCTTCCACGACTCCCTGCGCAGCATCGACAAGCTACACAAGATACTGCCCGCAGCCATCGAGTGGCTGCAGGAGCAAGGTTACGAATTCCGAATCTTCGACTAAAGAACAGGAACTTAGGCGACAGTACCGTTCTCCTTGTGATACTCCTCTATGAGCGGCAGCAGTGAACGGAGCGCTGGGGGTACAGCGTGGTTGCTGTCAAGGCGCTCAACCTCTGCCAGATAGCGGAATGCATGGTTACGGTCACCCAGACCGAGATAGCCCAGGGCCAGCATCAGGTTGCAATGGATGGTGTTGCGCTCCTGCAAATCGCCGTCCCACACGAGGAGGTCTGGCAGCGAGACTGCAAAGTAATCCATCACCACCTTATCGAAGAGATGCTGCTTGCCGTAGTTGAGCAGCTTGTAGCACAAGCCATTGGCCTTGCCTTCGTCGCCCAGCTTGCGGTAGGCCAACGCAGCGTAGAAAATCTTGTCGGGCTTTGCATCATTGTAGTACATCGCGGCGGCAGGCTCCGTAGGTCCTACCGTAGCCTGCTCGTAGCAGCGGCGAGCCTCCTCATGATTTCCCTTCATCTCATGGGCAAGACCTAACAGGTAGTAGAAGTCATTCTCCTGGGCGCCATACAGCTTGCCCTCGCCAAGATGGTGAGGATATGTCAAGCACTTGCCTAACAGCTTGATGGCCTTATCTATAGACTCCAGACTGGCGAGACACGCCTTGGCCAGCTCCACGCGACAGATCTGGTACTGCGTCGGCACCTTTCCCTCGCCCCCTTCCCACGGGTGGAACTGGTGGGCATCCAGCTTCCGCATGGCCTCCTCGTAGCGCCCCACCTGATTGAGGAGCGTAATCTCCTCAAGAACGAGGTCATCGCGCCGCGCAATGAGCGCAGGGTACTGCTGCAGGAAGGCGAGGCGCTCGGCATGAGAATGCTGCAGTCGTTTATAGAGCTGATCTAATTCCATCAGCACGCGCTCGTCGTTCTCATCGAGGTGGAAAGCCCGCTCCATATACGCTAAGGCCTCCTCCGCACGCCCCTGCTTGTTGAAGCGCGCCAGCGCCAGGTTGCGCCAGACGGTGGGGAACTGGGAATCTAACTGAGCAGATAACTCCCAATTCTCGATGGCAAGGTCATACTGTCGCTTGTCG
>CAMVUB010000079.1 GCA_947170495.1 uncultured Prevotellaceae bacterium | reverse complement strand
GGGAGAGTCTGCCGGCGATGAGGGCTGGGACGGCCATGAAGGCATCGAGGGCGAAGAAGGCTCTGAAGCCCAGATACTCCGCAAGGCCGCCGGAAATGGCCATCGGGAGGAGCATCACCAGGGCTACGGCCGGGATATAGATGTAGTTGACGGTGCTGCTATAACGCTCGCCTGAGACGGCACGGATATAGGGAATGCACGCGTTCAGTCCGAGACCGAAGGTAAACTGCGCCACAAACGTGGCGAGACAGAGCATGGGCAGCGTCTGCGGGGGGCAGAGGGTCATGGCGTAATACACGAAGGGCGACAGCACCAGTGTGACATGTGCGGAGGGAATAGAAGAAAAGACGTGTTTCTTACGCTCCCACCTACGGCCGAGGCCAAGGCCAAGGGAAAAGGCGATGATACCGACCGTACCCTGCGCCATACCAATCCACTGCAGCGAGCAGCCCAGGCCGCCTTCGCTCACGGGTGCCAACAGGAAGAGGACGCGCGTGTGAAACATCAGAGCTTGCGGCAGCAACAGGAAGAAGAGGCACAGCAGGGCAGCTCGGCGCCAACGGGACTCCTCGGCCTCAGCCTCACATGGTTCATCCGCAGCCGGAACAGCTTTGCGGAGTGTCCACAGCTGCCACAGCGTCAGCAACAGATAGAGGGCTGCCAGCAGATAGATGACGGTGCTCCACGACCAAGCCATCGGACTGCGATACTTGTGGAAGAACACCTCCAGCGCCCCCACGCTCAGCAGCGTCAGGCCGTAGGTCACGACGGTAAACGCCTGTAAGAACGTGATCTTCAAGGAATGGTAGTAGTGTTGCTCGCGGGTGCTCAGCCGTCGGTCATAGTAGGTCCGCGCCAGCAGCATGTGGCAGGCACAGAGGGTACCGAGCAGAAAGAGGAGTCCGAAAAGGAGATAGGGTTGCGGCGACGGCTGTCGGACGCTGTAGGCCAGCGCGAACAACAGTGCACACATCAGCAGCTCGGTGATGCGCAATGTGTGATGAACGGCTCCGCACCGTAGCAACCACTCATGCAGCCACGACTTCAGCACCCACGGCAGCGTCAGCAGTGCACACAACAGCGTGCTTTCACCCCACCCTACTCCCAGCTGCACAAACAGCAACAGTGCCACGAAGGTAATCATGGCACTGGGGATGGCCTCAGCGGCGAGGAGGGATGGGAGCCAGCGCATCAATACGAGCGGGCGATGAGGACGCGATACTTGGCAGGCTTGCCGCTGACCATATCGGTGCCGGGCGTCTGCTCAAAGGCGAAGGGCACGCAACGGATGGTGGCCTGCGTGTCTTCCTTGATCTTAGCCTCGGTCTCGGCAGTGCCGTCCCAGTGGCAGAGGAAGAAGCCGCCGTCCTTGATGCGCTCCTTGAACTCCTCGTAGTTGTCACATTCGTAGATGCGCTCATCGCGGTATTTGCGAGCCTTCTCGAAGATGGCTGTCTGCATCTCATCGAGGAGGCTCTTGACAGAGGCGGCGATGCCGTCGCAGCTCACGGTCTCCTTCTCCAGCGTATCGCGGCGCATCACCTCGATGGTGTTGTTCTCGAGGTCGCGGCCGCCCATGACGAGACGCACGGGAATGCCCTTCAGCTCGTAGTCGGCGAACTTGAAGCCCGGGCGCTTCTGGTCGTTGTCATCCAGCTTCACGCTGATGCCCATCGCCTTCAGCTCGTCGGCGATGGCTGCCAGTTTCTCGCGGATGGCAGCCAGCTGGTCGTCGGTTTTGTAGATGGGGATGAGCACCACCTGGATGGGTGCCAGCGCGGGCGGCAGCACAAGGCCGTTGTCATCGGAGTGTGTCATGATGAGTGCGCCCATCAGACGGGTAGAGACGCCCCATGATGTAGCCCACGCATATTCGAGTTCGTTGTCTTTGTTGATGAACTGTACGCCGAAGGCCTTACCAAAGTTCTGGCCCAGGAAGTGGCTGGTGCCGCTCTGCAGCGCCTTTCCGTCCTGCATCATTGCCTCAATGGTGTAGGTGTCGAGGGCACCGGCGAAACGCTCCGTCTCGCTCTTCACGCCCTGCATCACAGGCACTGCCATCACTTTCTCGGCGAAGTCGGCATACACCTTCAGCATCTGGCGGGCACGCTCCTCAGCCTCCTCACGGGTGGCATGGGCGGTGTGGCCCTCCTGCCACAGGAACTCTGCGGTGCGCAGGAACAGACGCGTACGCATCTCCCAACGCATTACGTTGCACCACTGGTTCACCAGCAGCGGCAGGTCGCGGTAGGAATGGATCCAGTTCTTGAACGTGTTCCAGATGATGGTCTCGGAGGTCGGACGGATGATGAGTTCCTCCTCCAGCTTGGCCTCGGGATCTACGACGACGCCGTCATGCGTCTCGTTGGTCTTCAAGCGATAGTGTGTCACCACGGCACACTCCTTTGCGAAGCCCTCGACATGCTCGGCCTCGCGCGAAAGGAAGCTCTTGGGGATGAGCAGGGGGAAGTAGGCGTTCTGCACACCCGTCTGCTTGAACATATCATCCAAGGTGCGCTGCATCTTCTCCCAGATGGCATAGCCATAAGGTTTGATGACCATACAACCGCGCACATCGCTCTGCTCGGCGAGGTCCGCTTTCACCACCAATTCATTATACCATTGCGAGTAGTTCTCGCTGCGTTTTGTTAAATCTTTCAGTTCTTTTGCCATATCTTTTCACTAATTTGGGCGCAAAGTTAGTGATTTTTTCGCGTGAAACGATAAAATCTTTCATCTTTCATCGCACAAGTCTAATCTTTTTTGTACTTTTGCACCCAGAAAATGATTTTTTAACTATTCATTCATTAAACACAACAACTATGAAAGGATTAAAGTTTTATGCATTCGCCCTCTGCGCTGCTTTGCTGTTCCAATCCTGTGGCATGAATAAGACCACGAAGGCTGCCCTGATTGGTGGCACGAGTGGTGCTGCTCTCGGCGCCGCTCTCGGTGGTGTTCTTGCCAAGAATAACAAAGGTCAGTGGGCTGGCATTGCAGGTGCTGCAGGTGCAGTAACAGGTGCTGCCGTAGGCGCTATCATCGGCAACAAGATGGACAAGGCTGCTGATGCTGCCAAGGAACTTGAGAATGCACAGGTAGAGACCGTTACCGACGGCAATGGCCTGAAGGCTGTGAAGCTGACTTTCGACAGCGGTATCCTCTTCGACACGGGTAAGTCCACTCTGCGTTCCGCTGCTCAGAGCACCCTCACCAACTTCGTCAACAAAGTGCTGAAGCAGAACACCGACATGAACGTCGGCATCCTCGGTTACACCGACAACCAGGGCTTCAAGAGCGCTAAGACAAAGGCTCAGAGTCAGGAGATGAACAAGCAGCTCTCACAGGATCGCGCACAGGCTGTATGCAACTACATCCTCAGCCAGGGCGCCGCTTCCAGCCAGATTAAGGAAGTCATCGGCTTCGGCGAGGAGAACCCCGTTGCCAGCAACGAAACCGCTGAAGGTCGTCAGCAGAACCGCCGCGTGGAGGTTTACCTCTATGCCAGCGAGGAGATGATCAAGGCTGCTCAGCAGGCTATCCAGTAAGCATCTGACTTTTCTCCTAATAAATAAATAAGGTACGCGCAATGCGCGTACCTTATTTATTTCTATTCCTCTATTCCCTTGATGTAGGGAAGACTCCAGTGATACTTGACGGCCAGCATACGAATGCCGATGGCCACGGTGCAGGACAGGAGGGCGCAGCCCTCTGGCGTCCAGCCCCAACGCAAGAACAGGACATAGACGATACCGCCGGCCAGGCAACAGGTGGCATAGATCTCCTTGCGGAAGATGAGCGGCACCTCGTTGATGAGGATATCACGCAGCACACCGCCGCCGGCACCTGTGATGCAGCCCAGACAGATGGCAGCCCATGTGGGGAATCCCAATGCCAGCGACTTCTCGATACCGATGACATTGAACAGCGAGAAGCCGATGCAGTCGAACAGGAACCACGTATTATTCTGTCGCACCAGCACCTTGCGGAACACAAACACCCACAGCAAACCGAAGATGCAGGCCAGGAGATAGATGGGTTCCTCCAACCAGAAGGGTGGTTTGCCAATCATCAGGTCACGGATGGTGCCACCGCCACAGGCAGTCGCAATGCCCACAATGAGCGCGCCGAACAAATCAAACTGCTTAGCCGAAGCCAGACGAGCGCCGGAGACAGCACCTGCCAGCGTGCCGATGACTTCGAGGATTACAAAAGACCAGGGGATGCTCAGCATAGCTCCCATCTCCTGAAAGAAGGTTTTAATGATTTCCATCAACAGTGTTTTCGTTGAACGTTTAGCGATTAACGTTTAAGAATTTTCAATTATTCAATCTTTCAATTTTTCAATTTTAAGAATCCTGCGAGGGCATCGTAGCGAGCACCCTGGGGACGATAATAGACAAGTATGAGATATTCGTTTTCGGTCTGGTAGAAATCGCCCTCGGTAAGTAGCGTCCGCCCTACCCCGTTCACGTATTGCCGGAACTGGTAGTTGTAATAGCCCTGCTTCAGCAGCACACCGCATTCATACATCCGTGCCTGCTCATCGTAGTGCATCTTGCACTCCGGATCGGGATTGCCATTGTTCCAGAGACCGCACACATAGACATCGCCCTCAGGCAGGCGCGGCATTTGAAGCTGGAAATGCACGAAGAGGTATTCACATTGCGTGGCATTGTCCTCGTCGCCGGTATGACGGATGATATACCCGCCGTTCACGTCTTTGTCATAGGTGTAGTTATGTTGCGGAGCGAAAGAGAACAGCGTAGCGTGGTACTGCTCACCCACCCAAGCCATCTTATCGACATTCAAGCCGTTGAGGCGCACGTCCAGGATTTCGAACTTATGGAACTCGGCCCCGGCATCGAAGATCAGGTCTCGTCGATGGTTCCACTCCACACCTCTGGAGTGCTGTATGTTCGGAGGCAGATTCACCACCGCCGTGTCCCAGCGTCGGTTCTGCATCACCACGGTTTTCAGCTCGCGCGTAGGATCCACGACGCGACAGCCGCCATAGCTGACAGCATAGGCGAGTTGCTGATGACGCTGTTGGAAATCAATATCCGTGTTAGTGAGCACCTCACCCGTGATATTCATCATGGGCTGGCATAGCGAGAAGCAGGCTTCCAGGACCGGCTCTTCGCTGGCGTCGCGCTCATCGCAATACACGCGAACGCGATAGTTGCCGGGCAGCAGTAGGCGCACATCCTCGCTGGGGAACGCAAAACGATAGTGGGTGTAGAGCACCGTGGTGTTGAAGCTCGTCTCGTAGTCCTCGATGGGCAAGCCATTGAAGCCTGTCATATAATCACTCTCGAAGATTTCCGTGTTCGGACTCCAGTCGGCATTGCAGTACTCTACCTTGTAGATATAACGCGTGTATTCGTGCGACAGCTCGTCGAAACAGATCTCCACGCTCGTCCCCACCTCCGCCACAGGCGGCAAGAGCGGGTCGTCATCCACGATGACCTGCACCGTCCGCACCTGCTCCGAGAAGCTGCGCGTCTGCTGCGCCACCGCCCACAGCGGCAGCAGAAGGAAAGCGATT
>CAMVUB010000078.1 GCA_947170495.1 uncultured Prevotellaceae bacterium | reverse complement strand
ACGGTATCCGTGCCGGACTGGCCAGCCGCGGTATGTTCCCCGTCTTCTGCGTCTGCGCAGGCAAGGACATGGGCGTGCGCCGTCTGATGGAGTTCTTGGGCAATGTCGTGCCTTTTGTAGATCAGATGCCCGCCGCTCACAACACGCGTGGCGAGGAGGTGAAGTGCGATGCCAACGGCCCCACAAGCCTCTACTTCTTCAAGACTGCCGTAGAGCCCCATATCGGTGAGGTTCAGTACTTCAAGGTGATGAGCGGTACCGTTCGCGAGGGCGACGACCTGACGAATGCCGACCGCGGCTCGAAGGAGCGCATCGCACAGCTCTTCGTCTGTGCAGGCGCCAATCGCACGAAGGTCAGCGAGCTCGTGGCCGGTGATATCGGCTGCAGCGTGAAGCTGAAGGACGTGAAGACCGGCAACACCCTGAATGGCAAGGACTGCGACAACCGCTTCGCCTTCATCAAGTACCCCGAGCCCAAGTACATTCGCGCTATCCGTGCCGCCAACGAGGCTGAGACGGAGAAGATGATGAATGTGCTGCAGCGCATGAGCCAGGAAGATCCCACATGGGTCGTTGAGCAGTCGAAGGAGCTGCGCCAGATTCTGGTGAAGGGTCAGGGTGAGTTCCACCTGCGCACGCTGAAATGGCGCATAGAGAACAACGATAAGATCAACATCGTCTATGACGAGCCCCGCATCCCCTACCGCGAGACCATCACGAAGGCTGCGCGCTCCGACTATCGCCACAAGAAGCAGTCTGGCGGTGCCGGCCAGTTTGGTGAGGTGCACCTCATCATCGAGCCCTACGCCGACGGCCAGCCCGTCAGCGAGGTGTATCGCTTCGGCGGTCAGGAATTCCGCATCAACGCCAAGAGCGAGGAGATTATCGACCTGGAATGGGGAGGCAAGCTGGTGTTCATCAACAGCGTCGTGGGCGGCGCCATCGATGCACGCTTCATGCCCGCCATCCTGAAGGGTATCATGAGCAAGATGGAACAGGGTCCGCTGACGGGTTCCTATGCCCGCGACGTGCGCGTCATCGTCTATGACGGTAAGATGCACCCCGTCGATAGCAACGAACTCTCCTTCATGCTCGCTGGCCGCAACGCCTTCAGCCAGGCCTTCAAGGAGGCCGGTCCGAAGCTGTTGGAGCCCATCTACGATGTGGATGTCTTCGTGCCCAGCGACAAGATGGGCGATGTGATGAGTGACCTCCAGGGCCGTCGCGGCATGATCATGGGTATGACCTCAGAGAGCGGCTACGAGAAGCTCTCCGCCAAGGTGCCTTTGAAGGAGATGTCCAGCTACAGTACCTCTCTCAGCTCCATCACCGGCGGCCGCGCCAGCTTCGTCATGAAGTTCGCCAGCTACGAGCTCGTGCCTGCCGACGTGCAGCAGAAACTCCAGAAGGAATTCGAGGAGAGTCAGAAAGACCAAGACTGAATATGATAAAGAAATCCCCTCCCGGCTGGGAGGGGATTTCTTTTTTTATCGTGCCTCTTGGAAGGTGATTTGGTAGAAGCAGGGATAAACGTTGCTGCTGGCGTCGCTCTGTCCCTGAGCGTGCGGAACGATGAGGCGCACCTGTGAGATCTGTTCCTCCGAGGTCTGGCGACCGATGCGTATGTAACTGAAGGGCATGAGCCATCCCCCGGGCACGCTGGTGCTACCGTAGCGGCGATACATGGCTCCGCCGCCGTTGTCAGTGTTGAAGGAAGCCGTGAAGGTGCCGTAGGAGTTGGAGATGTCGATGATGTCGGGCGTCGTGCTGTAGTAGAGCGTCTCGTTGCTGGTCTGCACGGTGTCAGCCATGATATTGAACTCGGTGTAGCGGGCAATGACCTGCTTGCTCTCGCCGGACTCCAGGCGGTTGCCGACACCTTCGCGCCGTATCTGCATATAGACGCCGTTGCTGAAGAGAACATATTCGTTCTTCTCCACATTCGTGGTGCAGCCCTGCTCCATGAACTGGTCGTCGCTGATGGTGTTGATGCGACCCACGTAGATGAGATCGTTGCCATCGTGGTCGCGGATGGTGACGTCGCGGCTGATGAATTTGTTAATCGCATCGCGCTCCTTTTCCTTCAGCTCGGCATAGGTCAAGTCCTTCTTGCAGGACGTGGCGAGCAACGCGGCGGCAGCCATTATATATATAAGGTGTAGCTTCTTCATTGTTCTTTTTCTTTGTTTTTTCAACCTTTCTATCAGATTTCGGCCGCAAAGGTAAGCATAATTTACGACTTACGATTTACAAAATGGCAAAATAATGTAAGAAAAAAGCAAAAAATGCTTGTCAATTCACGGAAAAGCAGTACCTTTGCAAGCCGATTATTATCAGGGAGCCCCTTAATGGGCTCACAATCTGCGTGTTAATAGCCTTTCTCATGGCCTGGGGAGGTGGTTAGTGAATCGCAGAGGAATAATGCGCGCCGGTGCGAGCCCGGCAGAAAGAAACAAATTAGTAGTAACAACAACAATTAACAAGAAAGAATGGACACTTTAAGTTACAAGACCATTTCTGCTAACAAGGTGACAGCCACGAAGGAGTGGGTCGTAGTGGATGCTACGGACCAGGTCCTCGGTCGCCTCGCCACGAAGGTAGCCAAGTTGCTGCGTGGCAAGTACAAACCCAATTTCACGCCCAACGTGGATTGCGGTGACAACGTCATCATCGTCAACGCTGACAAGATCCAGCTCACTGGTAAGAAGATGACCGACCGCGTTTATCTGCGTTACAGCATGTACCCCGGCGGTCAGAAGGCCAGCACGCCTGCTGACATCATCGCCAAGCCCAACGGCTACGACAAGCTCCTGCGCCGCGTCGTCAAGGGTATGCTCCCCAAGAACAAACTGGCCGCTCGCCTCATCACGAACCTCTACATCTACGAGGGCCCCGAGCACAAGCACGAGGCACAGAGCCCCAAGGCCATCGATATTAACCTCTACAAATAAACAGAAATGGCAGTAGTAAATGCATTAGGTCGCCGCAAGAGCGCCGTCGCCCGTGTTTATGTGACAGAGGGCACTGGTAAGATTACCATCAATAAGAAGGACCTCACGGAGTACTTCCCCAGCAGCATCCTTCAGTACGTTGTGAAGCAGCCCCTGAACCTGCTCGACGTCGCTGAGAAGTATGACATCAAGGTGAACCTCTTCGGTGGTGGCTACACAGGTCAGAGCCAGGCTCTCCGCCTCGCCATCGCACGCGCACTCGTTAAGATTAACGAAGAAGACAAGAAGGCCCTTCGCGCTGAAGGCTTCATGACCCGCGACTCCCGTGAGGTTGAGCGTAAGAAGCCCGGACAGCCCAAGGCACGTCGTCGCTTCCAGTTCAGCAAACGTTAATATATCGGCTCCAGTTTGCTGGGCTGCATAAATTGCGTTTAGTATCTAAATCGTGCGGACCTCAGGGCAATTGTCCAATCGTAAATTGTCAAATTGTCCAATATAGTTACCGCATGGTTGGTTAACAATTAACCCAAAAGAAAGTAAACAATTTATCTATTCAAACTATGTCAAGAACAAATTTCGACACACTGCTTGAAGCTGGTTGCCACTTTGGTCACCTCAAGCGTAAGTGGAACCCCGCCATGGCTCCTTACATCTTCATGGAGAAGAATGGCATTCATATTATCGACCTCCACAAGACCGTCGTGAAGGTGGATGAAGCTGCAGAGGCTCTCAAGAACATCGCCAAGAGCGGCCGCAAGATCCTCTTCGTTGCTACTAAGAAACAGGCCAAGTCGGTCATTGCCGAGAAGGCAACGTCCATCAATATGCCGTATGTCATCGAGCGCTGGCCCGGTGGTATGCTCACCAACTTCGCCACCATCCGCAAGGCTGTGAAGAAGATGGCTAACATCGACAAGCTCACCGCTGACGGCACCTATGCCAACCTCAGCAAGCGTGAGATCCTGCAGATCAGCCGCCAGCGCGCTAAGCTCGAGAAGAACCTCGGCTCTGTCGCTGACCTCACACGTCTGCCCGCTGCTCTCTTCGTCGTTGACGTGCTCAAGGAGCAGATTGCCGTTCGCGAGGCTAACCGTCTGGGCATCCCCGTGTTCGGTATCGTGGACACCAACTCCAACCCCGACAACGTGGACTTCGTCATCCCCGCTAACGACGATGCCAGCAAGAGCGTTGAGGTGATCCTCGATGCATGCGTAGCTGCCATCGCTGAAGGTCTCGAGGAGCGCAAGGCTGAGCGCATTGACGCTGAGGCTGCTGCCGAGAAGGGCGAGAAGAGCGAGAAGGGCAAGAAGGCTGCCAAGCAGAGTGCCCGCGTAGAGGAGGAAGAGGCAGAGGCTGAGGAAGCTCCCGCAGAGGCTTAAAGATTAGTTTAAAGTTTAAGGTTTAAAGTTTAATGTGTTAACTACGCATTGAGTTTATTCCTTAGACTTTAAACATTTTCCATTAAACATTAAACTATCAACATTAAACTGCGGGCTAAGCCCGCGAAAAAGAATATGGCTGTATCAATCAAAGATATCCAGAAGCTGCGCGAGATGACTGGCGCAGGTCTGGCAGACTGCAAGAAGGCTCTCGAAGAGAGCAACGGAGAAATCGAACCCGCCATCGAGATCATCCGCAAGAAGGGTCAGGCTGTGGCTGCCAAGCGTAGCGACCGCGAGGCCTCCGAGGGTTGTGTACTCGTGAAGGTGGACGGCAACTTCGCTGCTATCATCGCCTTGAAGTGCGAGACTGACTTCGTGGCCAACAACGCCGACTTCGTGAAGCTGACACAGGACATCCTCGACGCTGCTGTGGCTGCTCGTTGCAAGACCCTCGACGAGGTGAAGGCTCTGCCCATGGGCAAGGGTACTGTCGCCGACGCTGTCGTGGATCGCAGCGGTATCACCGGTGAGAAGATGGAGCTCGATGGCTACAATGTGGTCGAGGGCGAGTGCATTGCCGCCTATAACCACCAGAACAAGAACACCCTCTGCACGATGGTTGCTCTCAACAAGTGCGTTGAGGACGCTACCGTCGGCAAGAACGTTGCCATGCAGGTGGCCAGCGCAAGCCCCGTGGCTGTGGACGCTGCTTCCGTTCCCCAGGAGACCATCGACAGCGAGCTGCGCGTGGCTGTTGAGAAGACCAAGGAAGAGCAGATTGCCAAGGCTGTGGAGGCTGCTATCCGCAAGGCTGGCGTGAACCCCGCTCACGTTGACAGCGAGGACCACATCGAGAGCAATATGGCGAAGGGTTGGATTACCCCCGAGCAGGCTCAGATGGTTCGCGAGATCAAAGAGAAGGTGGCTGCTGAGAAGGCTGCTAACCTGCCCGAGCAGATGATTCAGAACATCGCTCAGGGTCGTCTGAAGAAGTTCTTCAAGGAGAACTGCCTGCTGGAGCAGGAGTTCATCTGGGACAAGAACATGACGGTTGCTCAGTATCTCCAGAGCGTGGACAAGGCTCTCACCGTGACTGCCTTCAAGCGCTTCACACTCCGTGCTGAGTAATTAACTATAGCGTATAAAAGAAGAGGATGTGCATCGTGCACATCCTCTTCTTTTTTTAGTTGCGGAGGCTCGACTCGAACGAGCGACCTCCAGGTTATGAGCCTGGCGAGCT
>CAMVUB010000077.1 GCA_947170495.1 uncultured Prevotellaceae bacterium | reverse complement strand
TTATATATTGGCATCCCGAGAGATTTTATCCTGCAATTTGACCCATAGACCGAAAAAAGTGGGTGAAATGTTTTGGTATGTCGCAGATTTTCACTACCTTTGCAGTGAGAAATGAGAGTGATACATCGTTCTCGCAGAGGCGCCAGCGGGGGCCTTGAAATCGCTCGAAGGACTCACGAGAAAAACAAACAAATTTCATTAACCTTAAATCTTTTTTTACCATGCGCGAAAGTATTAAGTACAGCGTTTGTGAACGCACCAATCCCGCTCATCCTGAAGAGCCGGTGAAGGCTTACGCCACCATCCAACATCAGAAGACCATCACCCTGCCCGAGATGGCTGACCACATCGTAGAGCACGGCTCGCCGTTCTCCAGCGGCAGCATACAGGGCATCCTGGTGGATCTCACGGACTGCATCGCCGAGGCCCTGCAGGAAGGTAACAATGTGCATCTGGGTAATCTGGGTGTCATCAAGACTTCCATCAGCAGCGAAGGCACGCTGGCCGGTATGGACAAGGACGGCAACCCCAAGACGGCAGCCGAGATGTTCTCCGCCGCCAATATCAAGGGGCTGAACGTGAACTTCACACAGAGCAAGCGTCTGAAGGACAAGCTCTCCGGTGCCACGTTCGATGTCACCATCACACGTGCTGCTCAGGCTGCTGCCCTGCGTGCCCAGAAGAAGGGTGAGCAGAGTGCGGACTGGAGTGAGGACGAGGAAGAAGACGGCGATTAAAGACTCTCCCCCGTCCCCTCCCTAATCAGGGAGGGGCGTGGGAACCTCCAAGACGAGCCTTCAAAAAACAATTAACTAATTATTAATCATCTAAAAACCAAATCCCCCTAAGTAAACTCTCCCCTCCCTGTTTAGGGAGGGGTTGGGGGTGAGTCCAATGAAAGAAAGTACCAAGAAAACCCTGAAGCGGATTGGTGAGATTGTGATCACGATCCTCACCGCCCTGCTCACCACCCTCGGCGCCCATGCCGCTGGTATCGTACAGTAACAGCCCCTATGGTCCCCCAAGGGGGGACTATTGATAATGAAGCGCCTCGCAGCTCACAACAAAAAGTGAGTAACGAGGCGCTGCTTTTTATTTCTTTATGCCTTGTATGGACACGTTCGTGGTATGGCTGATGGTGCAGATGGCCTCGGCGAGGCAGTTGAGGTAATGGAAGCGGTCATAGTCGCTAGCGAAGGTGGGTATGTCCTCAGGCCAGGGGGCGAGGATGAGCAGGGCACCCGCGGCGCAGGCGTCGAAGCGGCTACGCTCGGGCTTCCAGTAGCGGCCTATGGGCTCGGATTGCACATGTATCAGGCGAAAGCCCTGTTCCAAGGCCATCTTCTTGATGCGTTTTTCACATTCTGAGATGCCGGGCGTCACGAGCACGTCGCCGCTCATGGCAGCGGAGAGAAGGCGTTGGCGTTCGGTGGCCCAAAAGGAGGTCTGCTCGGTGGGGAGGCCGTTGGTGCGGCGATGGAAGAACACCTGGTGCTTCTCGGGCTGGCGCAACAGCAGCATGTTGCCGAAGGCGCTGTAGCGGATGCCGTCGATGGTGAGGCAGAGGGTGCGGCGAAAGAGGTCGGGGTATTCACGGCGCATCATGAGGCGGCGGGGGTTGTCGCGCAGGTAGTGTTTCCAGTTCTCCAGCTGGCCGTAGCGCATGAGGATATGGTCGTTGTAGTTGGGGGCGAATAGGGAGGGGCGAGGGACTGAGGCTGATGCCTCAGACACGGTGGCAGACACGGTGGCAGAGAGAGGGGCAGAGGGGGAGGCGGACAGGGTGGAAGAGGGGGAAACAGAGGGGGAGGTGGATGGGAAAGCAGCCACTGTGGCCGGGGCGTGAGCTTCGGTAAGGGCGGTTAGGCGCCACCAGGCGCGGCTAACGCCGCCCTTGAAGGCACCAATGATGATGCCAAGGTGCTTGCCCGCAGGCAAGGGGGCGTTGATGCGGACGATCATGTGCAGGTGCTCTGGCATGAGGCACACCTGCCAGATGTCAACCATGGGGTAGTACTGGTGTATCTTCGGGAGCTCTTCGCTCAGCACAGCCTGCCCAAGGGGCGACGGGCGGAGGTGGGGCGCTTCGCCACCGGCCTTGGTAGTGCCCACAATCTCGCCAAAGACGGGGCGACGGTCGGCAACGGCCATTGTCACCTCGTAGGTGCCTGGGATGGTGTAGTCGTGGCCATACATGCGGCGTGTCTGGCAGCTTTCTTCCATCTGTGTTTTCGGCTTACCCGAAGAGGTAGGGGTTGTGGCGGTGTTCGGCGTCGATGGTGGTCTTAAGGCCGTGGCCGGGATAGACGGTGGTGTCGGGCGGGAGGTTCTTGATGAGGTTTTTGAGGGCGTTGATGAGCGTCCAGTGGTCGCCGCCGGGGAAGTCGGTGCGGCCGATGCTGAGCTGGAAGAGGCTGTCGCCGGAGAAAAGGGCGTGCTCTTCCTCACAGTAGAAGCAGACGCCGCCGGGGGTGTGGCCGGGGCAGGGGATGACGGTGAGCTGGTGGTTGCCGAAGGGGATGACGGTGTCGGCGGTGAGGGCCTCGCCGGCAGGGCCTGTGGGGCATTGTAGGGCGTGGCCGAGGATGAGACGCGTCTGCTCTTCGGCGTGGAGGAAGGCGTCGAGGTCGTCGGGGTGGCAGCGGGCTGCGAGATGGTAGCGGGCGTAGATGTCAGCAGCGCCCCAGAGGTGGTCGAAATGGGTGTGGGTGAGGAGATGGGCCACGGGGCGCAGGTCGTTGGCTTCTATGTAGTCGGCGATGGCTTGGCGCTCGTCGTCGTAGTAGGCGCCGTCGTCGATGATGACGGCTTCGCGGGTCTCGTCGCTGACGACGTAGCAGTTTTCGCCAAGGGGATTGACGGTGAAAGACTTGCAAGTTAGCATAGATAAATTAAATGGACAATGGACAGTTGACAGTTGACAATTATTAATCTGGTCGTCACTTCGTTGACTTCGTCGACCTCGAACGCGACTCGGCCATTGATGCAATTTTGAGCGTAGCGACCCTTGAACACTTGAACTTTTGGAGCAGCGAACGCCATAAGAGCTTGCTCTTGAATGGCTGAGTCGCGACAAAAGTCAGCGAATCTAACTCTTAAACTTCTATAGTGGGACGTAGACAACCTTCTTGGTTTCGAAATAGGGTTCGGTGAAGTAGTCGGAGAGGGGGGTGATGAGCTTCTCGCGACGGACGGCGGCGGCCTCGTGCTCCAGCTCGCCGCCCTTGAGGGCGATGAGGCCGTTGGGGAGGGCGTTGTGTGAGGGCTGCGCGATATGGCGCTGTGCTATCTTCACGAGGTCGGCCAAGGGCATCACGGCGCGTGAGACGACGAAGTCGAAGCGGGCCTTCACTTCCTCGGCACGGGCGTGCTGGGTGGTGACGTTGGTGAGGCCGAGGGCGGCGATGACCTCGTTGCAGACGCGTATCTTCTTGCCGATGCTATCGACGAGGTGGAACTGCGCCTCGGGGAACATGATGGCCAGAGGTATGCCGGGGAAGCCGCCGCCAGTGCCGAGGTCCATGATGCGGGTGCCGGGGCGGAAGCGGATGATCTCCGCGATGCCCAGCGAGTGCAGGACATGGTGCTCGTAGAGGTTGTCGATGTCCTTGCGCGAGATGACATTGATCTTGGCGTTCCAGTCGTGGTAGAGGGCGTCGATGGCTGCAAAGCGCTCGCGCTGCTCAGGGGTGAGGGTAGGGAAGTAGGTATCTATAATCATGATTGGACAATTGGACAATTTACAATTGGACGATTATATGGACAATTTACACTTTTACAATTTGGGGCGACGGAAGAGGATGGCTGCTATGGCGCTGAGACCCATGATGAAGGGGTAATATAAATATGGTATAATCTCTACGGGGCTGAGGGCTGCCAGCGAGGCGGCCATGAGGAGCTGCGCGCCGTAGGGGATGATGGCCTGTGCCAGGCAGGAGAAGGTGTCGAGCAGGCTGGCGCTCTTGCGGGGATCGACGCCGAAGCGCTCGGCAATCTCGCGGGCGATGGGGCCTATGGTGAGGATGGCCACGGTGTTGTTGGCCGTGCAGAAGTTGGTGAGCATCACGAGGCCGCCGATGGTGAGCTCTGCTCCGCGCGGGCCCCGCACATGGCGCGTGAGCTGTCGGATGATGAGGTCTATGCCGCCGCCCTCGCGGATGAGCGCCATGACGCCACCAGCCAGCATGGTCACGATAATCAGCTCGCCCATGCCCAGAATGCCATTGCCGATGGCGCCGAACCACCCGAAGAGGTCGTAGTCGCCATAGCCGATGCCGATGGCGCCGCTGAGCAGGATGCCGATGACCAGCACCAGCAGCACATCGAGGCCCGCAATTGCGGTGATGAGCACCACCACATAGGGAAGCACCTTCAGCATATCGACGCTGGAGGACGTGTGCGGCGCATGGATGTGGGCTCCGAGGATGAGGTAGAGGGCGAGGACGATCAAGGCGGCAGGCATGACAATCTTGGAGTTCACGCGGAACTTGTCGCTCATGCGGCAGCCCTGTGTGCGGGTGGCCATGATGGTGGTGTCGGAGATGAAGCTAAGGTTGTCGCCGAAGAATGCACCGCCAACTACGACACCCACGACGAAGGCCGTAGCGGTCTGCGTGGCCTGCGCCACACCGGCTGCGATGGGTACCAAAGCAACGACTGTACCGACGCTTGTGCCGATGCTCATGGAGATAAAACAAGCGGAGAGGAAGAGTCCGGCTAACAGCATGTTACCTGGAAGTAGTTGAAGTGACAGTTGAACCGTGGCATCAATGGAACCCATCGCCTTGGCAGAGGCTGCGAAGGCGCCGGCGAGGATGAAGATCCAAATCATCAAGAGGATGTCCGGCTGGCCTGCGCCACGCGAGAACAGGTTGATGCGTTCGCGCAGCGAGAGGCCCCGTGTGACGGCGATGGCATAGATGCTCGTCAGCAGGAAGGCCACGCTGATGGGCACGGCATAGAAGTCATGTGCGATGATACTGGCCACCACATAGATGACCAGGAACACCGCAATGGGACTTAAGGCCAGGAAACCCTTATTGATTGGACAATTTGACAACCTTGTTGATTTGACAATTTGACAATTTACAATTTGACGATTTGGCCTGTGAAGGGCCTCTGAGGGCACAAAGGTAGGGGTTTTTGATGAAAAACATACGTTTTTCGGCGATTCTTTTTGATATTCGGGTCAAATTGTGTACTTTTGCCCGCTAGAAATGATTTTCGTTTAAGGTTTAACGTTTAACGTTTAAAGAAATTCAAGAGTTCTGATAAAGAAAATTGTCAAATTGTAAATCGTCAAATTGTAAAATTATACTATGTCAAAGATTGTAACGCTTGGCGAGCTGATGCTTCGCCTTTCTCCCAACGGCAACGACCGTTTCATCCAGAGTGAATCCTTCCGTATCATCCCCGGCGGCGGCGAGGCCAATGTGGCTATCTCGCTGGCTAACTACGGCCACGAGGCTTACTTCGTGTCCAAGCTGCCCAAGCATGAGATTGGTCAGATTGCCGTGAATGCCATGCGTCGTTATGGCGTAGATACCCGTTTCATCGCCCGTGGCGGCGACCGCGTGGGTCTGTACTATGCTGAGACAGGTGCCTCGATGCGCCCCTCGAAGGTCATCTACGACCGTGCGCACAGCGCCATCGCCGAGGCGGTGCCCGCTGACTTCGACTTCGACAAGATCATGG
>CAMVUB010000076.1 GCA_947170495.1 uncultured Prevotellaceae bacterium | reverse complement strand
TCGGGCGTCGTCTTGTAGGCGGTCTCGTAGCTCTCCGGCGAGTGGTCGGTGTCGGGGGAGTTGCCGTCGGGCATATTGATGCGCTTGTAGCGGTCGAGGATGCTCTTCTGCTGCTGGTCGTAGTCCGTGCCGCGGTAGTAGTGGTAGTTATCGCCGGCGGGGTCGTTGAAGAGGCTGTCGAAGACCTCGGGCGACACCTTGCCCTGTATGTCTGCCAAGTACTGCGCGTAGGCACCGTAGCTGCGTTCCATGTCGTTGGTGAGACCGTCGAGACCCACGTCCTGCTTCTCGCGCGCCCCACTTTCATTATTGAACGCGTAGGTGACGCTGGCACCCACCGGCACACGGCCCCACACCGTCTCGGTGAAGTAGGCGGGGCTGTCGTCGAGGGGCAGGCCGCTCTCGTAGAACTTCTTACCATCCTTCAGCACATCCTCGCTGACCTCACCCAGGTTGATGTACAGCTCGCCGCCGTAGCTCTCGTCGCTGCCCGTGTAGAAGAAAGGATCCATCATCCAGAATTCCATGTACTCGATGTTCTGGGCTTCGAAGTCTGGGTTCTCCATCTTCCTCATCATACCACCCCAGTTCTCGGTGGGGTTCAGCAGGCGGCCGCGCTCATTGACGTTGGTGTTGAGGTTGTAGGCACCGCGCTCCGTGGGGTAGTAGGCCATGTTCAGCACGTTGAGTGAGGCGGCCTCGGAGTAGCTGGTCTGCGATTTGTTGGGGTAGAGCTCGCGCTCATAGACCTCGCGGACATAGTGGTTGGAGAGCTGCGCCAGGTCGCTCTTAATGTGAGAGGGTGTCAGCGAGCTGCTGCGGCGCGTGAAGATGGGGTCGATATAGTACCATGCGAGCAGGGCGCGCTGGTAGCCGCTGCGCACGTCGTTGGTGAGGCGTGCGCCCTCGAAGGGGTAGGGGACAGAGGACATCATCCATGCCGTGGGCGCCGAGATGCTCAGGCGGTTCTTCGTGTTCTCGAAGTCGTCCATGTACGAGGCGTTGGCCTGCACCTTGTGGTTCTGCCCGGCGATGAGCTGTGCGAAGTCGGCCGAGAAGGCGATCTGCGAGGGGGCTGTGAAGTTGAGGAACGGGATGGCGTTCAGTACGTTCGTCAGCCACTGGCTCTCTTTCTTCCAATCCATGTGAAGGCCCCACAACGTGTTCTTCAGCGGCTCCGTGCCCATGTTCACCTTCGTGGTCAGCGGCTGCTCGTTGAGGAACTGCAGCGTACCGCCGATGACGAAGTTCTTGGAGAACTCATAGTCCCAGTTCACGCCCAGGAACGTCTTGCGCTGCATGCCATAGACATCGTTTGACTCCACGCTGGCGTTGATCTTCGTGCCCGCATCGATGAGGCTCTGGTTGAGGATATACACGATACCCATTGAGTAATCCACGCGGTAATCCACGTTCTCCGTGAGCTCCATGCCGCCCGCCGTCACCTTCACAGAGCCCTGCGCGATGTTCGTGGCGCCCAGGTCTATCTCGGCGCCGTTGGTGCCTTTGTAGCGACCCGTGAGCAGGAACTTATTGCGCTCGGCCACCTGCTTGGCCACCGTCTTGGTGCTGTCGTAGAGGGCGTCGAAGCAGTATTTGTTGGCGATATCGTCGTTGCCGATCCACTGGCGCATATGATCGCCGAAGGGTTCCGCCACGGGGAAGATGATGCGGCCGTTCTTGATGGTGTAGCCCTCGATATAGTCAAACTGTCCGTCGGGGTTCGCGCGGTTGTTGTTGTCGAGGCGGTCCAGGTTCAGGGCGCGCAGCAGCGTCACGTTCTTCAGGCTTTCCTCGGGGAGGTAGGTGAGATAGACACCCGTGCTGTCGCTCAGATATTTGATGTCCAGACGGAACTTCTCCTTCTGTGTGCTCGTGGCACCCAGCGAGTAGATGTTCTTCATCATCAGCGGCCAGTTGCCCATCTTCGGCGAGCTGCTGGTGCTCTTCAGCGCCTTCACATAAAGGCTCATGCCGCTCTCGGTGAGGTCGCTGGAGAACTCACCCACCTGGAAGGTCTGACCGCCGTAGGTGTATTCATAGGCCACTGCCAGCACCTCGTCGGGTTCCAGCTGCGCCGTCAGCGTGATATAACCCAGGGCGCTGTTGAGCGAGTACTCGCTGCTGGTCAGCAGGCGAGCGCTCTGCAGCTTCTCGTAGTCATCGCCGCCCTTGAAGCCGTCGATGGCATCGAGCACGGTGGTTGCCAAGCTGATGTCGCGGGCGTCGGGGTAGTTGAGGGTGATGGTCTCGTAGAGCGAGTTCGAGCGGTTCTGGGGCTGCACGCTGACGCCGGTGCTCTTCCAGATGGAGTTGCTGATATGGCTGGTCTCGGCCAAGTCGGTGAAGGCGATGAGGTTGCGGTTGTTCTGTGTCGAGGCGGCGCGCTTATTCGTCACCCACACCTCGATGCGCTTGATCTCCAAGCCGCTGGCAATCGTCGGCAGCGTCTTCATCCATCGGTCGTAGTTGTCGCGGAAATAATGCGAGAGCCAGTAGTGGCGGTTCTCCTCGTAATCGACGACGGCCAGCTCATAGTTCTGCGTCTGCGCGCCGCCCTTCGAGCTGGCGCTCTTCGAGGCCGAGTTCTTCTGGCTCACCACGGCCTGCAGTTTCAGCTTACCGAACTGCACGTCGGTGCGCAGACCGAAGAGGCTGCTCACACCGGGGATGAGTGTGGAGTTCGAGGGCATCGACACATTGCCGGCTTCCACGAGCTTGATGATCTCGTCCTCCTTGCCGTCGTACTTCAGTTTCATCTGTTGAGCATCAACATTGAACGTCGCATCGGTGTTGTAGTTGATGTTCATGTTAATCTTGTCGCCCACTTTACCCGTGACGCTCAGGTTGATCTTCTCGTCGAAGTCGAAGCTGAAAACCTTGCGGCGGTTGGCGGCCAGCGACGGGTTGTCCTGCTTCTTGATGTTACCGCCCAGCTTCACCTCGGCGGAACCTTGTGTCTTGATGCTCACGCCGCCCGGGCCGAAGATCTTGTCGGCGGGGCCCAGGTTGAAGTGCATATCCGTGAAGTCGAACTTCTTCTTACCGCTGCTCTCGAAGGCCTCGCGGTTCTTCTGGCGGTAGTAGGCGCCCATGGACTGGCGCAGCGTCCACTGCTGGTACTCGTCGGGCGTCATCAAGATCGGTGTGTTTAGGTAGCCGCCGCTGCCAAGCTTCGTACCTACGCGGTAGTTGCCTGTCAGCGAGTCCAGTTCGGCCTCCTGCTTCAGGTTGTCGGGTGTGTGAAGAGAAACGGCTACGGTGTCTAAATCCTCGTAGGTCTCAGGAATGGTGCGCTGGGGGCGTACGCGGAGGGAATCGGGGAGAGCCCCTCCCCAGAGACCCCCTCCCCCTGCCCTCCCCGTTGGGGAGGGAGTAGTCACATTTGCAAACAGGAAAGCATTGCTGGTTGTCATCATGACAATCAACAGTAGTAAAATCCTATAAGCAAATCCTTTCCTCACAGATAATTTTCTCTTCTTGTTGGTAATCACTCCCCTCCCTCGGGAGGGGCAGGGGGGTGGGGTCTTAGAGCATCTTCAGTGCCAGCTTGATGACCCTCTCCACCGTGGCATCAGGTTCTGCCCGTAGGATACCCAGTGCCGCCTTCTGCGACGGCGCGGGCGAGAAGCCCAGCATCGTCAGCGCTGCCACCGCCTCATCCAGCACCTCCTTATTAGTTACCGTTCCCGCAGGTTCTCCTGCGGGCCCAGCGGCTCCTGCCGCCGCATCGATGCCCAAGGCCACAATCTTGTCCTTCAGCTCCACGATGATGCGCTGCGCCGTCTTGCCGCCCACGCCCTTCGCGGACTTCAGCAGGCGCTCGTCGCCACGGCTGATGGCGTCGCACAGCTCGCGCGGCGTCATCGAACTCAGGATGACACGCGCACTCTGGCCACCCACGCCGCTCACCGATGTCAGCAGCAGGAACAGCTCGCGTTCCACCTTCGTGGCGAAGCCCCACAGCTGATAGGCGTCCTCGCGAATGGACTCATAGACATATAACTTCACATCGCCGCTCAGACCCTGAATGGCGGTGAATGTGTTGAGGCTGATGCTCAGCCCATAGCCCACACCATTGGCGTCCAGGACTGCGAGGGTGGGAGAGAGCTCCGCGATGGAGCCGCGAATGTATTCAATCATATTTCTTGCGCGCAATTTATCATAATAACGCGCGATGAGGGTGTTTTATTGTATATGGAGCGGAAAATCATACTTTGGTGACGGCACGCCTGAAGACCTCGTAGTCGGTGTCGATGCGTGTGAGCTCGTAGGGTTCCAGCTGCAGCGAGAAGGTGCCGCGCAGGTCGGGGAGGTCGAAATAGGTGCGCAGCAGGCTCGCCAGGTTGAAGCTGAGGCAGCCGCCGCTGCTGGTGGCCGAGGACTGTGTGGCTGCGCGGCGTATCAGCTGTCGGCAGACGCCGGTGAGGTAGTCGCGGTCGTGCTCCTCGAAGCGGAGCGTACGCAGCAATACGAAGGCCGCCGGCAGGTTGTCATACTGCAGCAGGAAATCCACGCGGCGGCGCGGAGCCTGCACGCCTAAGTGGTTGAAGAGCAGCTCCATTGTCTCGGGCTTCGTGGCCGACGGCAACCACAGGCGCAGCAGCTTCTCGCGGTCGATGACATGGCTGTCGCCCTGCAACGCGTCCATCAGCTGCAGGAACCCTGCATCCTGAAGGCTGAGGGTGGTGGCCAGGAAACGTGCCGTAGCTGCCTTCCCCACGGTGACGGTGAAGGCTTTCGCGTCCCAGAGGATGAGGCGTTGTGCCACCGTCCAGAAGTCCGCGGCCGCGGCTGCCGGCAGGAAGCGCTCGCCGATGAGATAGCCTGCCGTGCGGAAGTGCGAGTTGGAGAGGGTCGTCAGGTAGGGCGTCAGCGCGTCCCAGTCGCGCCCTTCAAAGATAGCTTGCAGGCGCTGGCAGACGATAGGGTGGTAGTGCTTGTCCATTAGAGTTTAAGGTTTGCCAGTGCTTCTGCGGTGGTGATCTGCTGGTCGCCGCGGAAGGCGACGATGAAGGCCTCGGGGAAGGTCTCGCGCACCTGCACCAGCTCATTCTTGATATCCAGATAGCTCTCGGAGTAGCTGTAGATGCCCTTGAAGCGCTCGCCGGCGGGGATGAAACGCACGTCCTTGAAGCCCTTCAGGCGGTAGTCACCCGCCTCCAGCTTCTTCGCCGTGTTCATCAGCTGTATGGCAAAGTAGATCTTGCCTTCGGCTGCCGTTGGCATAGTGGGCTCTGCCACCACGGGCGTAGCAGGTTCTGCTGTCGCCACCCCTTGCTGGGCTTGTTCTTGGGTTTGCTCCTGCGCCTGTGCCAGTGCCTTGGCCTTTTCCTCCGCTTGAGCTTCCGCCACGACCTTGGCCTCTGCCGCCTCCTTGGCGCGCGCGTCGGCCTCTGCCGTCTCACGCTGGGGCGTCGTGACCATCGTGATGGGGTCGTGGTGCGTGTAGCGCAGGTTGCGGAGCGTGCGCTGCGGCACCTTACCGTCCTTCGTCAGCTCCTTCCATTCGCTCAGCGCCTCGTAGATGGCCTGTGCCAGCTCGTTCTGTCCCGCCTTGGAGGTGATGTAGTTGCGATCCGCGGAATGGGTGATGAAGCCCACCTCCGTGAGTACGCTGGGCATATTCGTGTTCTCGCAGACATAGAGCTCGCGCTGCTTGACACCGCGGCTCACCTCACGTCCGCTCTTCAGGTATTGCTTCTGCAACAGCAGCGCCAGCAGCTCGCTCTTGCCTGCCTGCGTCCCTTTCATGGGCACGTTCGTGGCGAAGAACGATTCCGTGCCACGCGCGAAGGGGTTGGGGGCTGAGTTGACATGGATGGAGAGGAACAGCGCGGCACCGCGCGCGTTGGCGACGTCGCAGCGCTGCTGCAGCGAGAGAAAGGCGTCCTTCTCACGCGTATAGACCACCCGCACATCACTCATGTTCTTGCTTACGAGGCGTCCCACCTCCTTCGCCACGGCCAGACAGATATGCTTCTCGTAGGCATAGCCGAACTCACAGCCCACGTCGTAGCCGCCGTGGCCGGCATCAATGACCCATACCACCTTCTTGGCTGCGCACAGGTCACACGTGCACAGAAGGCTTACTAATATGAATAGAAAGCGTCTCATGAAATGTCTTTTTACTCCTTATGGGCGCAAAGGTAAGAAAAAAGTTTAAGGTTTATGGTTTAAAGTTTAAAGTTTTTGGGGTAAGAGCGTATTTTTTCCTCTTTCCCTC
>CAMVUB010000075.1 GCA_947170495.1 uncultured Prevotellaceae bacterium | reverse complement strand
ACCCGAAGGGCTACAAGCTCGTGCTGGTGAACAGCAACGTGAAGCACGCCCTCGTGGGCTCACCCTACAACGACCGTCGTCTCAGCTGCGAGCGCGCTGCCGCTGCCATCCATGAGATCCATCCCGAGGTGGAGAGCCTGCGCGATGCCAGCTACGAGCAGCTCGACGAGGTGAAGGCCAAGATCAGCGAGGAGGACTACAAGCGTGCACGCTACGTCATCGGTGAGCGCGAGCGCGTACTGACCGTCTGCGACGCTCTGGAGAAGGGCGACTACGAGACTGTCGGTAAGATGATGTACGAGACCCACTACGGTCTGAGCAAGGAGTACGAGGTTAGCTGCGAAGAGCTCGACTTCCTCAACGACATCGCCAAGGAGCAGGGCGTGACTGGTTCACGTATCATGGGCGGCGGCTTCGGCGGCTGCACCATCAACCTCGTGGACGAGCACTACTATGACAGCTTCGTGAAGGCTGCCAAGGAGCAGTTCAAGGCTAAGTATGGCAAGGAGCCCGGCATCATCGACGTGGTGATTGGCGACGGCGCCCGCAAGCTCTGCTAAGCTTTCCGCCTTCCGATCGGAAGAAACACATGAAAAGACGGCTTCCCACATGTTGGGAGGCCGTTTTTCTATGCTCAGGAGCCGAAAAAGAAGCGTTTTTTAGAAAAAATCAGCACGAAAGCATAAAAAAAGTGTGAAAAAGACACTACTTAATAAAAAAAGCACTATCTTTGAAGCGATTTAGGGACATTTATGCCTCTGAAGCCCCAAAAAGAAAATAAATCATTATCTACTAACTACTATCTCTTACAGTCATGAAGACATTCGTGAAAGGTTTTGTTTCAGCTACCGCAGCCATTGTCCTGATGGCAGCCTGCACCGACCAGAAGCCCGCAACGACCGCCGAACTCACGGTCAGCGGCCTCGACCCCGAACAGTTTATCGACACCATCAACGGCAAGGCCACAGCGCTCTACACGCTGACGAACGCCAACGGCATGGAAGTCTGCATCACCAACTTCGGCGGACGCGTGGTCAGCATCATGGTTCCCGACCGCGAGGGTAATCTCAAGGACGTCGTCCTCGGCTACGACAATGTCCAGCAGTATGCCGACCGCGAGAACTCGCCCAGCGACTACGGCGCCAGCATCGGACGCTATGCCAACCGCATCAGCAAGCACTCGTTCACCATTGGCGAGGAGACCTACGAGCTGGTGCCCAACGACGGCGACAACTGCCTCCACGGCGGCCCCACAGGCTGGCAGTACCAGGTCTATGACGCCGAGCAGGTTGACGGCCAGACGCTGAAGCTGACCATCGTCAGCCCCGACGGCGACAACGGGTTCCCCGGCGAGGTGACAGCCGTGACGACCTACACCCTCACGGATGACAACGTCCTCGACATCACCTGGGAGGCCACGACCACCAAGGAGACCGTCATCAACCAGACCAACCATTGCTACTTCAACCTCAACGGCGACCCCTCGCGCGTAGGTACCAATATGGTACTCTGCGTGAACGCCGACAACTTCACCCCCTCCGACATCTACTATATTCCTACGGGTGAGATTGCTCCCGTGGAGGGTACTCCGTTTGACTTCCGCGAGCCCCGTGCGCTGGAGGAGATCATCAACGACACCACCTTTACGCAGATCAAGAACGCCGGTGGCGTGGATCACAATTTCTGCCTGAACACTTACGATATGGACACCTATCGCGGCGATGACAGCCAGGTGGCAGCCAGCCTCTACAGCCCCGAGACGGGCATCCTATTAGAGGTCTTCACCAACGAGCCCGGCATTCAGGTCTATACCGGCAACTTCCAGGGCGTAGGCCGCGATGCAGACATCCTGCGCAAGCACGGCATCAAGTATCCGAAGCACGTCAGCGTATGCCTGGAGAGCCAGAAGTATCCCGACAGCCCTCACTTCGCTGGCGAGAACTGGCCTTCTGCCAACCTGAAGCCCGGCGACACCTATTTCAGCCACTGCGCCTATAAATTCAGCGTGAAATAGAGGCCCCTAAGCTAACTCAACATTAATAACTATAGACCCAAGCCCCTATTTGGTCTTCCCCCTCGGGGGATAAGAGGGGGGCCACTAAACAACCATGAATTGGAGTTCACATGAATTCATCTGGCTGGACTGGGCGATTCTCGTCGTCGGCCTCTTAGGTGTCGTGGCTGCCGTATGGTATGCCATCTGGAAAGACAAGAAAGCGCAGCAGGGCGAAGACTCAAGCGCTTACCTCTTCGGTAAGGGCGAACCCTGGTACGTGATTGGTATGGCCATCTTTGCTGCCAACATCGGTTCGGAGCACCTCGTAGGTCTCGCCGGCACAGGCGCCAAGGACGGCGTAGGTATGGCTCACTGGGAGATGCAGGGTTGGATGATCCTGATTCTGGGTTGGCTGTTCGTACCTTTCTACCAGTTGCTAATCAACAAGATGGGCAAGATTATCACGATGCCCGACTTCCTAAAGTTCCGCTACACTCAGCGTACGGGATCCTGGCTGAGCATCATCACGCTGGTTGCCTATGTGCTCACTAAGGTCAGCGTGACAGCGTTCACGGGCGGCATCTTCTTCAAGTACCTGTTGGGAATTCCTTTCTGGTATGGTGCCATTGGTCTGATTGCCATCACTGCCATCTTCACCGTCTTCGGCGGCATGAAGGGTGTGATGACGCTCTCCACCATCCAGACGCCTATCCTTATCATAGGTTCCTTCTTGGTACTCTTCCTTGGTCTGGCCGCTCTTGGCGACGGCAGCATCACTGCCGGTTGGGCTAACATGATGACCGCCTGCAATGCCGCTCACGAAGGCTTCGGCACCACCCACATGTTCCACACCAATCCCGCCGACCCGATGTACCCGCAATTCCCTGGCTATGTCGTTTTCCTCGGTGCCTCCATCATCGGCTTCTGGTACTGGTGTACAGACCAGCACATCGTACAACGTGTACTTGGTCAGGTTCCTGGTGAGGACAATGCAGCCGTCATTGCCCGTGCACGTCGCGGTACCATCGCAGCCGGATTCTTCAAGATTCTGCCCTGCTTCATGTTCCTCATCCCAGGCATGATTGCCTACGCCCTCTCGCAGAACCCCGATAGCGGCATCGTGATGGATATCACCAATCATGAGAGCACCGATGGTGCCTTCGCCATGATGGTGAAGAATATCCTGCCCGCTGGTATCAAGGGTATCGTGACTATCGGTTTCGTCTGCGCTCTTGTAGCTTCCCTCGCAGCCTTCTTCAACAGCTGTGCAACGCTCTTCACAGAGGACTTCTACAAGCCCATGAAGAAGGGCATGAGCGAAGCCCACTACGTCTTCGTAGGCCGTATGGCTACCGTTGTTGTCGTGTTGCTGGGTCTGGCTTGGATGCCTGTGATGATGTCTATGGGCAACCTCTACAGCTACCTCCAGGATATCCAGTCACTGATTGCTCCCGCTATGGTGGCCGTGTTCACGCTCGGTATCTTCTCCAAGAAGATTACGCCAAAGGCAGGTGAATGGGGTCTCATCGGCGGCTTCTGCGTGGGCATGCTCCGTCTGGTGACCAATGTCATCACTGATTCCGGCAAGGCTGTGATGGACGGCGCATTTTGGGAGAACACCACCTGGTTCTGGCAGACCAACTGGCTCATCTTCGAGTGCTGGCTGCTGGTATTCATCATCGCCCTGATGATATGTGTCAGCTTCTTCACGCCCGCCCCCTCCAAGGCACAGGTGGAGGCTATCACGTTCACCGCAGACTTCAAGAAGAGCATTCGTGAAAGCTGGGGCTTCTGGGATATCGTCGGCACACTCATCGTCGTCGGTCTCTGCGCTTGCTTCTACTGGTACTTCTGGTAATCACTAACTGGTGGGGAGTGGGGAGCAACCCCTCTCCACTCCCTACCCCTTTTTCTCATACGATTCCTTAATACTTTATCAATGAGACACACCAACGACAACACAAGAATAACAACCACATTCTATCAGCAATACCCGAAATTCCATGTGGCTGTTGACTGCATCATCTTCGGGTTCAAGAAGGGCCAGCTGAAGGTTCTTTTACAGAAGCGTCCCTTCGAGCCCCGTCAGGGCGAATGGTCGCTCATGGGCGGTTTTGTCAATCGAGATGAAGATATCGACGACGCCGCCAAGCGCGTACTGCGTTCGCTGACAGGCCTTCACGACCTGTATATGCGGCAGGTAGGCGCCTTCGGTTCCGTACATCGCGATTCCGGTAACCGAGTAGTATCCATCGCGTATTTCGCATTAGTAGATATCGACAAAGTCAGTAGCGAGCTCAACTATCAGAACGCCGCTTATTGGGAAGATTTAGAGAACCTCCCCCCTCTCCTCTTCGACCATCAGGAGATGGTACGAAAGGCGCTGCTGTGCCTGCGCACACTGGTGCCCTCACGCCCCATCGGTTTCCATCTGTTGCCGCCGCTGTTCACACTCACGCAGCTGCAGCAGCTCTACGAGGCCATCCTGGGCGACAGCATCGACAAGCGCAACTTCCGCAAACGCATCAACGAGATGCCGTTTATCGAGAAGACGGAAGAAATCGACCGCAAGACCTCCAAGCGTGG
Organism: uncultured Prevotellaceae bacterium; assembly: GCA_947170495.1. Taxonomy (GTDB): domain Bacteria; phylum Bacteroidota; class Bacteroidia; order Bacteroidales; family Bacteroidaceae; genus Physcousia. The sequence continues at coordinate 2,008 of CAMVUB010000075.1, read as the reverse complement.
AGCCATCCTCTATCGCTTCAATGAACGTGCCTTTGACGAGGTGAAGATATTCAAACTCTGAGCCCTCAACCATATACTTTAAACTTTAAACCTTAAACTTTAAACTAAACAATAACATGTTAGAAGAACTTAAGCAGAAAGTATTCAAGGCCAACCTTGACCTCGTCAAGCAGGGCCTCGTCATCTTCACGTGGGGCAACGTCTCCGGCATCGACCGTGAGAAGGGCCTCGTGGTCATCAAACCCAGCGGCGTCAGCTACGACGAGATGAAAGCCTCTGACATGGTTGTCGTGGATCTAGAAAGCGGCAAGGTGGTCGAGGGCGACCTCAACCCCAGCAGCGATACCCCCACACACCTTATATTATATAAGGCGTTCCCCAACATCCAAGGTGTCGTTCACACCCATAGCACTTACGCCACCGCCTTCGCACAGGCTGGCCGCGATATTCCCAATATCGGCACAACCCATGCCGACTACTTCTACCAGAACATCCCCTGCACACGTGATATGACAGAGGCAGAGGTGAAGGGTCAGTACGAGCTGGAGACGGGTAATGTCATCGTGGATGAGATCCTGAACATTCGCAAAATCAACCCCGACCACACGCCCGCTGTGCTTGTGAAGAACCACGGTCCGTTCTCCTGGGGCACCTCTCCCGACAATGCCGTGTATAACGCCAAGGTCATGGAGCAATGCGCCAAGATGGCCTTCATCGCCTTCAGCGTGAACCCCGACCTTACCATGAACCCGCTCCTCATCGAGAAGCACTACATGCGTAAGCACGGCCCGAACGCCTATTATGGGCAGAAGAAGAAGTAGTAGTAGAAGCCCCCTCCCAACCTCCCCCAAGGGGGAGGAGAAAAAACGACTGACACAAAATCTTATTTACTAACTATAGACCCATTGCCCCTATTGGTCTTCCCCTTTTGGGGGATAAGAGGGGGGCCTTAAGAAATGTTTGAAAATTTTGAGATTTGGTGGGTGACTGGTGCACAGTTGCTCTATGGAGGTGACGCAGTCATCGCCGTTGATGCTCACAGCAAGGAGATGGTAGCCGGCCTGAACGGTAGCGGCAATATCCCCGTGAAGATTGTCTATAAGGGCACAGCCAACAGCTCCAAGGAAGTGGAGCAGGTCATGCTGGCCGCCAACAACGACGAGAAGTGTATAGGTATCATCACCTGGATGCACACCTTCTCGCCCGCTAAGATGTGGATCAAGGGCCTGCAGCAGCTGCAGAAGCCTCTCCTGCACTTCCACTCACAGTACAACGCCGAGATTCCTTGGGGTGAAATCGACATGGACTTCATGAACCTCAACCAGAGCGCTCACGGCGACATCGAGTTCGGACACATCTGCACTCGCATGCGCGTGGCCCGCAAGGTCGTCTGCGGCTACTGGAAGGATGAGAAGGCACAGAAGCAGATTGCCGTATGGGCTCGCGTAGCTGCCGGCGTCGCTGATGCCCACAACGTACGCTGCCTCATGTTTGGAATGAACATGAACAACGTAGCTGTCACCGACGGCGACCGCGTAGAGTTCGAGCAGCGCCTCGGCTACCACGTCGATTACTACCCCGTCAGCAGCCTGATGGACTACTTCAAGAAGGTCACCGATGCCGAGGCTGACGCCCTCGTCGAGGAATACAAGAAGCTCTACACCATCAAGATCGATGAGAGCGGCGAGAAGGTATATTGGGAGAAGGTACACAACGCTGCCAAGGCTGAGATCGCACTCCGCCGCGTGCTGAAGGACGAGGGCGCTACCGCCTTCACTACCAACTTCGACGACCTCGGCGATGCCGACATCGACGATCCCAACTTCTGCGGTTTCGACCAGATTCCCGGCCTTGCCAGCCAGCGTCTGATGGCTGAAGGCTATGGTTTCGGTGCTGAGGGCGACTGGAAGACCGCCTGCCTCTATCGCACCCTCTGGGTCATCCAGCAGGGTATGCCCACCGGCTGCTCCTTCCTCGAGGACTACACCCTCAACTTCGCCGGCGACCG
>CAMVUB010000074.1 GCA_947170495.1 uncultured Prevotellaceae bacterium | reverse complement strand
TAAACTCTTAAACTTCTTAAACTCTTAAACTTCTTAAACTCTTAAACTTCTTAAACTCTTAAACTCTTAAACTTCTTAAACTCTTAAACATTTAACGAATAATAATAAAAACAGAAAAGACTATGACTTTATTACAAGCACAAAACGGTGGCGGCCTGAGCTTCATCCTGATGCTCGTGGCGATGTTTGCCATCATGTATTTCTTTATGATCCGTCCGCAGCAGAAGAAGCAGAAGGAACTGCAGAACTTCCGCAAGGCTATCGAGAAGGGTCAGGAGATCGTCACAGCCGGTGGCATCTACGGTACCGTGCGTGAGATCGACGACGTGAACAACATCCTCATCGTGGAGGTGGCCAACGGCGTGCGCCTGCGCATCGACCGCAACTCGGTATTCGCTACCGCTCAGGCCACCGAGAACTACTCCAAATAAGTCGCTACAGGGCTGATGGATCGCGAAAGGCTGCAAACGCTGTGGGAGAACGTCCACTCTTCCCTGACCCGTAAGCTGGGTCGGGAGGCGCTGGTGTTTACCTTCTTCCTGGCGGTGTCGGCAGTATTCTGGTTCATGCAGACGATGCGCGAGGACTATGAGATGGAGCTGCAGGTGCCCGTGGCGCTGGTGAACGTCCCCGAGGGGGTCGTAGTGACGCAGGACCTGCCGCAACAGATCACGGTGAAGCTGAAGGACCGCGGCTCCACGCTGCTGCAGTACTATTTCGACTCCTTCGAGACGGTGGAGTTCGACTTCGCGCGCCACGACATGGGCAGCAGCTTCGGGCATGTGGTGATCTCGCACGCCGAGGTGCAGAGGCGTCTGCAACCGTTCTTCGAGATGACCACCCGCATCCTGAGCGTCCACCCCGACACGCTGGACTACTACTACACGCGTGGCGTACAGCGCCGCATGCCGGTCATCTTCCGCGGCCATCTGGAGACGGCTGCGGGCTATTACCTCGGCAACATCACGCTCGACCCGGACACCGTCACGGTGTGGGGCAGTGAGGCGCTGCTGGACTCCATCACGTCGGTGTCCACGATGGCGACGAACCTTACGAATCTCACCACGACGCTGGAGCAGGTGGTGCCCATCGCGGTGGAGCGCGGCATGAAGGTGATCCCTGCGGAGGTGACGCTGCGCGCAGATGTGGATATCAAAGTGGAGAAGCGCGTGCGCGTGCCCATCGTGGGCACCAACTTCCCCGCCGGCTATGCGCTGCGCACCTTCCCCTCGTCGGCGGTCGTCTCCTTCAGCGTGGGCAGCAAGGCCTACAGGAGCATCACGGAAGAAAACTTCGTGCTGACGGCGACCTACGAGGAGCTCCTCTCGCAGCAAGATTCCATGCTACATCTGCATTTGCGTTCCGTGCCCGAGGGCGTGTCCAACGTGAAGATCACCCCCGACCAGGTGCAGTACCTGATAGAACAGACCGACGGCGAATGAGAATCGGCATCACGGGAGGTATCGGCAGCGGCAAGTCGTATGTCTGCCACATTTTGGCGCAGCAGCTGGGCGTGCCCTGCTACGACTGTGACCGCGAGGCCAAGCGCCTGATGCACGCTTCCCCAGAACTGCGCCAACAGCTGCAGGCGTTGGTGGGAGCGGAGGTCTATGATGCCGACGGGCAGCTCGACAAGGCGGTCATGAGCCGCTATCTCTTCGCCGATGCCGCACATGCCGCACGCGTGAATGCCATCGTGCATCCTGCGGTGAAGGCCGACTTCTTGGCGTGGGTGGCGCAACAGACGACGGACGTGCTTATGGAGAGCGCCATCCTCGTGGAGGCAGGATTCCGTGATGCGGTGGATAAACTCATCGTGGTGGAGGCTCCCTTGGAACTGCGCATCCGCAGGGCTATGCAGCGCGACGGCGCCAGCCGCGAGCAGGTGGAGGCCCGCATCCGCCAGCAGCTGCCTGCCGAGGAACTGCGCAAACAGGCCGATTTCATCGTCGTCAACGACGGACGTGAACTCGCAGCACAGCTGCGGAGATTAAGGATTAGGGATTAAGGATTAAAGATTAAGGATTAAGGATTCGTAATAACGAAATAACGTTATAACGTAATAACGAACAATCGAAATAACGAAATAACGAAAAATAATTTTACAGCAATGTTAGAAACCATCTTAGCTATTGCCGGCAAGCCCGGATTGTACAAGCTCGTGTCGCGCGGCAACCGCAACCTAATCGTTGAGAGCATCGACGACAAGCACCAGCGCTTCCCGGCCTTCACGACCGACCGCGTCATCTCATTGGCGGACATCGCCATGTACACCGACGAGGAGGAAATCCCCCTGGCCGATGTGCTCACGAACCTGAAGACGAAAGAGAAGGGGGCGGTGTGCAGCCTCGACTACAAGAAAGCCTCCAAGGACCAGCTCTTCGACTACTTCGCCGACGTGCTCCCCAGCTTCGACCGCGACCGCGTGCACCCTTCGGATATCAAGAAGCTCCTGCAGTGGTACAACATCCTCATCGCTGCGGGCCTCGACGACTTCTCGAAGATGGCCCCCACGGAAGGGGATAACATTGATGACCGTAAGTAACTGACCGCAAGTAACTGATAAAGGCGCCTCCCGAAGGGCGCCTTTATTGTTTACTTGTATTGTCCGAGTGTGATCTCGCTGATGGTCAGCGGGAGATAGACCATGTCGTAGCCGTTGCCGTTCTCGTTCTCCTCGTAGAAGAAACCGATGCGGCCGTCCTTCTGCAGCGTCATCGTGGAGTAGGCCGAGGTGGTGGTGGACACCTGCAGGCCCTTCGTCCAGTTGCAGGCAAAGGCGCGTGGCGAGTAGATGCCGTTGGGGACGATCTCCTTGAACCACAGGCCCACGTCGCGCCGCTTCTCGCCGCAGGGCAGCGACTGCAGCATCAGCTTCACGGGGCGCTGGCTGGCAGCCTCGACAGCATCCACGAGCATGATCTCGCCGTTGCAGGAGTTGGCGCCCACCTTGATGCCGCCCGGGACATCGTGGCTGGCCACGCAGGTGCCCCACGCGCCCTCTTCCTGGTTGTTGCGGATATCCTTGAAGCGGAAGACGTTGAAGAAGCGGCCGTACCACTTGCGCGAGCTGAGGATGACATCGCCGTTGGGCAGCTCCTCGGCCTTGGGCTCGTCGCCGTCGATGCAGGGGCTGTCGTGGCCGTCGAGTGTCGTGCCGCCCAGCACCGCCCAGTGCTGTCCGAAGTCATCGCTGTAAATGACGTAGTTGCAGGCCACGTCCTTGTCGTCCATCTGCGTGCGCGTCAGCACAGAGCAGTAGAGGCGATAGTATTTGTCTTTCTTCACCACGCGGCTCTGCATGATGCGGCCCGAGCCGATGAACATCGTGCGCGTGTTCGGCAGCATCGTGTAGAACGCATCCGTGACATCCTCGGCCTTCGTCCAGAACTTGCCGCCATCGGGGCTGTACCAGCGTGCGATGCGGTTGGGGTTCGCGCGCGTACCTTTAAAATATGGGGTGCAGCCAGTCACGGACATACACAGAATCTTGTTGCTGCAGCGGTCGGCGACCATCGCCGCATCGCCGTAGCCGCAGTCGGCGGCGCCGTCGATGCCGGAGCCGCGCTGGATGACGGTGTCGGCTGCCCACGTACGGCCGTTGTTCTTGCTCGTGCGCGCCACCATGTCAATCTTGCCGAAGCCGATGTCGAAGCCGCAGTAACGGCGGTCGGCGACAGCAATCAGATGCCCTTTCTTCGTGGTCACGATGGCCGGGATGCGGTAGGGGACGTTGTAGGCGTCGTAGGTCTTGAACAGCACCTGCGGCGCGGCGGCAGGGGTTTGCGCCTGTGTGCCGGCAGCACACAGCAACAGGAGGAGGGAGAGGAGAGTGGTTTTCATTGCTTGAGGGGGTTGGTTAGTTTGCAGGGCAAAGTTACAAACAATATTTGAACCACCAAAACTTTTTGCGATTCCAAGTATTGTCTGTGCAAATATGCACTATAAATTCGTAAATATGTGCTAAAGATGTTAAATCGTAGGGTAGGGGAGGGTGCTTTCGTTTGGTCATCTCGATAATAGCCCCTACCTTTGCAGCATGAAACGAACCACTATCACTATCATCAGCCTCATCATCGGCGCCTCGTTCTTCGGCTTGCTCTTCCTGCAGGCGCGAATCGTGGATGCGATGGCGAAGATGCGTAAGGCGGAGTTCGACGAGACCGTGTTCCGCGCGCTGGATCAGACGAGCCGCGATATGGAGCGCAACGAGACCTTCCGCTATCTGGAGACGGTGGCCGTATCTACCGACTACGAAGCGGAGAACCTGTCGGCACAGGTGCAGCGACAGCGCGTGGAAGCCTCGCTGGCACTGGGCGACACCACGGCGACGCCCTTCAAGCTGCAGACCCTCCAGCGCAGCCCGTCGCAGACGCCGAAATCGCTGACCCTGCGCCCCAACTCCTCGTTGGACGCTGCCAGCCAGCGCTTCCAGGAGTTCGTGAAGAATGCCTACCTCTATCAGAAGGGCGTGCTGGATGAGGTCATCTACACCATATTATATAATGCCAGCGAGAAGGACTTCCGCGAGCGCATCGACTTCCGCATCCTGGACTCCAACCTGCGCACAGAGCTGGAGGCGGCCGGTATCCACCTGGCCTACCACTTCAGCGTCTATGACGCCAACGGCGAGGAGGTGTTCCGCTGTGCGGACTATTCCGACAAGGGTTCCGACTACTCCTACACGCAGACGCTGTTCCGCAACGACCCCTCGCAGAAGATGGGTGTCCTGCGCGTGCACTTCCCCGATATGGATAAGTACATTCTGGACGTGGCGCGCATGATGATACCGTCGGTGGTCTTCACGCTCATCCTCTTTCTCACCTTCTGCTTCACGGTATGGCTCATCGTGCGCCAGAAACGCGACACCGAGATGAAGAACGACTTCATCAACAATATGACGCACGAGTTCAAGACACCTATCTCCAGTATCTCCCTTGCCGCACAGATGTTGGGCGACACCAGCATCAAGAAGACGGACTCGATGGTGGACAACCTCTCGCGCGTCATCGTCAACGAGACCAAGCGCCTGCGCTATCAGGTGGAGAAGGTGCTGCAGATGTCGCTCTACGAACGCAATAACATCCGCTTCAATGAGAAGGAGATCGACGCCAACGCCGTCATCGACGATGTCGTGAAGACCTTCCAGCTGAAGGTGCAGCAGAGCGGAGGCACGCTGACGGCACGCTTGGATGCCGAGGATGCAGCCATCTATGTCGATGAGATGCATTTCACCAATGTCATCTTCAACCTCATGGACAATGCCGTCAAGTACCGCCGCGAGGATGAACCCCTGCAGCTGATGGTGGCCACGGCCACAGAGGGCAACCACCTCATCATCACCGTGGAGGACAACGGTATCGGCATCAAACACGACGACCTGCGCCGCATCTTCGACCGCTTCTATCGCGTACATACCGGTAACAAGCACGATGTGAAAGGCTTCGGACTCGGACTGGCCTATGTCAAAGGCATGGTGGAGCTGATGCACGGCACCATCAAGGCCGAGAGCGAGCTGGGCCGCGGTACCAAGTTCATTATCACACTACCGCTGATAGACTAAAGCCCCCTCCGACTCCCCCAAGGGGGAGGGATAGGGAAGGATAGAAAAAAAGAAAAAACAAATAATTAATCAGACTCCGATGCCCCAGTAGCTATGAGTCCTCCCCCTTGGGGGAGTAAGAGGGGGCTCCAAGAACAATGACACAAGAAGATTCCAAACTGAAAATCCTACTGTGCGAGGACGATGAGAGCCTCGGCATGTTGCTCCGTGAATACCTGCAGGCCAAGGGCTTCGATGCAGACCTCTGCCCCGATGGCGAGGCCGGTTACAAAGCCTTCCTGAAAACCACCTACGACATGTGCGTCCTCGATGTGATGATGCCCAAGATGGACGGCTTCTCGCTGGCACAGGAGATCCGCCAGGTGAATCAGGAGGTGCCCATCATCTTCCTGACCGCCAAGAACCTGAAGGAAGACATCTTCGAAGGCTTCAAGATCGGTGCCGACGACTACATCACCAAGCCCTTCTCCATGGAGGAACTGGTGCTGCGCATGGAGGCCATCCTGCGTCGCGTGCATGGCAAGCAGCAGAAGAACGTATCCGTCTATCGAATCGGTAACTTCATCTTCGACACCAAACGCCAGATCCTCACCATCAACGGCCGCCAGTCCAAGCTGACCACCAAGGAGAGCGAGCTGCTCATCCTGCTCTGCTCACACGCCAATGAGGTCCTTCAGCGCGAGCTGGCCCTGAAAACCATCTGGATCGACGACAACTATTTCAATGCCCGCTCCATGGATGTCTATATCACCAAGCTGCGTAAGCATCTCAAAGATGACCCCGACATTGAAATCAACAATGTGCACGGTAAAGGCTACCGCCTGATCGCACGCATCGAAGAGGAATAAAAGAAAAGAGCCGCGAACTTCGCGGCTCTCTTCGTCTCTTGTTTACTCTTCGTATTTGGGCTTCTTGTAGTTGAAGTACAGATGCAGGCCGATGCCAGCGATGATGAGCAGGATGCCCAGCCCTTGCACGAAGTTGTAGTCCACCCAGCCTGCGAAGTAGCTGAGGATGAGCAGAAGCGCACCGGCGATAGCGGTGAGAATGCCGTAGTAGATTTTCATTGTTTTTAGTATTTTATTTGTCGATTTTCTGGTCGTTTCGCGGTATATGCCCGCTTTTCGTGCACAAATTAAACCAAAAATTATGAACAGACGAAACATTTTCTGGAAAAAGTGCTACAAATGCCCTTTTTTTATCCTTATAAGGTGAAAAATAGGGCGTAAGCCCTTGCCATGTGAGAAAAATGCACTACCTTTGCCGAGCATTTTTGCAAAAATAACCATTATTAATCATTTAACGTATTATGAATCAGTACGAAACCGTTTTCATTTTAACTCCCGTTTTGTCTGACGATCAGA
>CAMVUB010000073.1 GCA_947170495.1 uncultured Prevotellaceae bacterium | reverse complement strand
CCGACACCGACCACTCGCCGGAGAGCTACGAGACCGCCTACAAGACGACGCCCGATGTGGAGGATATCAACCAGGACTACACCCTCAACGAGTACGAGAAATACTTCCAGTACCACATCACCATCCACCCGGGTGACACTGCCGTGGGCACCAACTACATCGCCGACGTGCGCCACGCCAGCGTGAAGCTCCGCAACGGCGACACGCAGACGATTAAGTGGTACCAGTTCCGCGTGCCGCTGCAGGACTACGAGCGCGCCGTCAACGGCATCAACGACTTCACCAGCATCCGCTTTATCCGAATGTATCTCACGGGCTTCCAGAAGCCCATCGTGCTGCGCTTCGGTACCCTCGACCTGGTGCAGGCCGACTGGCGCAACTACACGCAGAGCCTCACCGTAGGCGAGAACCCCTCCACGACCGCTCAGATGGAGGTCAGCGCCGTGAACATCGAGGAGAACAACGACAAGCTTCCCGTCAACTACGTCCTGCCGCCGGGCGTCAGCCGCGTCACCGACCCCTCGCAGACACAGCTCGTGGAGAGCAACGAGCAGGCCCTCTCCATCATCGTCAAGAACCTCATGCCCGGTGACGCGAAGGCCGTCTTCAAGAACTGCCACTATGATATGCGGCAGTACAAGCATCTGCAGATGTTCGTCCACGCCAACGCCCTGCTCAACGATATCACAGACCTGCAGAACGGCGAGACCGCCGTCTTCCTGCGCTTGGGTAGCGACTACAAGAGCAATTACTACGAGTATGAGATCCCACTGCAGCTGACCCCCCCGGGACACTACGACACCTACAGCGCAGAAGGCTGTACAGCCGTGTGGCCCCAAGAGAACATGGTGGATATGGACCTCAGCAAGTTCACCGCCGTCAAGAAGAACCGCAACCGCGAGAAGAGCCTCGGCAACGCCAGCTACAACCGCGAGTACTCGGAGTTCGATAGCGACTGCCCCAGCAACCGCATCTCCGTGATGGGTAACCCCACGCTCGGCGAGGTGAAGACCATCATGATCGGTGTGCGCAACAACGGCCGCGCCGTGAAGGCCGTAGAGGTGTGGGCCAACGAGCTGCGCCTGCAGGAGTTCTCCAACGAAGGCGGCTGGGCCGCACAGGCCGCGCTGAACATACAGCTCTCCGACCTCGGCTCGGTCAACCTCACCGGCCACGTTGAGAAAGCCGGCTTCGGCGGCATCGAGCAGAGCGTGGAGGAACGCTCCAACGAGGACACCTACGAGTACAATATCACCACCCAGGTGGACCTCGGCAAGCTGCTGCCGCCGAAGGCCAAGGTCAGCGTGCCCTTCTACTACAGCTACGCCAAGGAGACCATCAAACCCAAGTACAACCCGTTGGACACCGATATGCTCCTGAGCGAGACGCTCGACGCCACCACCTCGGAGCACGAGCGCGACAGCATCACCAGCCTCACCACCCGCAAGCAGGTGTCGAAGAACCTGTCCCTCACGGGTGTCAAGGTCAATATACAGTCGCGCAAGCACCCCATGCCCTGGGATCCCGCTAACTTCACCCTCAACTACAGCCAGCAGCACACCTACAACACGGGCGAGACCACCGTCTATGAACACGACAAGAGCTGGCGCGGAGGCCTCAACTACAGCTGGACGCCCAACTGGAAGGCGTGGGAGCCCTTCAAGAAGATGAAGTCGAAGAGCAAGTGGCTGCAGATCATCAAGGACCAGAACTTCAACTACGCGCCTCAGAGTCTCACCTTCAACACAGACATCGTCCGCACCTACTACGAGATTCAGGAGCGCGATATGGACAATCTGGAAACGCCCAATTCCATCCCCTTACGCTGGACACCCTCCTTCCTGTGGAACCGCGAGTTCAGCCTGCGCTGGGACCTCACGAAAGCCCTCCACTTCAGTTTCCAGAGCGGCACACACGCCGAGATCGAGGAGCCCTACGTGCCCGTCAACAAAGACCTCTACCCCGACCAATACACCGCGTGGAAGGACAGCATCTGGCGCAGTATCCGCCACTTCGGCACGCCCCTCGACTACAACCAGAGCGTGCAGGCATCCTACAAGGTGCCCTTCGAGAAGATACCGCTCACGGACTGGATCAGCGTCGATGGCACCTACCAGGCCACCTACGGCTGGCAGCGCGGCGCACAGCAGGAGGACGGCAGCACCCTCGGCAACAGTATCCGCAACCAGCGCAGCATCAATGTCAATGGCAAGCTGAACTTGGAAACGCTCTACAACCACTCCACCTTCCTGAAGGAGGCCAACAAACGCTTCTCCACCTCGACCATCAAGAGCGAGGGTAAGAAGAAAGACCAGGAGAAGAAGAAGGAGAAGGAAGCGAAGAAGAAGGAGAAGGAGGCCGCCGCCAAGGCCCTCGCGGAGGCGCAGCAGAAAGCCGCCGCCGGCGACAGCACCGCGCTGCAGGCCCTGAACGACCCCACGAAGGCCAAGCCGCAGACCAACGCCCGCGGCACCAGCACACAGAAGAACAAACAGTTTAAGGGCTTTGCCGGCGAGGTGGTATTGCTGCCCGACAGCGCCATCGAGCTGAAACATGGCCAGAAGAGCAAGCGCATCATCGTCACCGCCAAGGATGAGAACGGCAAGAGCTATCCCATCCAGTACAAGCGCGTCGATGAGAACACCATACGCATCCTGCCGCCGCGCGAACTGCAGCAAGCTGCCCGCAAGGCAGAGCAGGAGCAGAAGAAGGCGATGGCCGCAGCACAGAAGGAGCGCCGCGACACCATCCAGGCGCTGCAGAAAGCCCTCAAGCGCTGGCGCAAACTCGGCGAGCAGGACAGCATCACGGCCATCGAGGACCGCATCGCGGCTCTCGACAGCCTGCCCATCACGCCTATGGTCAAGGCCGACAACACAGTCCTCGCTGCTACAGACAGCCTCTCAACCGCAGGCTCTCCCTCCCTAACGGGAGGGATGCCCGAAGGGCAGGGTGGGTCTTCCTCCTTGAAGCTGCGCGTCAACGTCGTCGCCAAGCCGAAACTCGAGGATGAGAAATGGTACCAGTGGGCGCAGGCCGGCGCGCGCTTCCTGATGATGATTCGTAACGTGAGCGTCAGCTACCGCAACACCTACGCCCTCTCGCTGCCCAGCTATATGCCTGGCGTGGGCGGCATGCTCGGCCAGAAGAGGCAAGACAATGTCTGGGCACCGGGCCTCGACTTCGCCTTCGGCTTCGTCGGCGACGGCTACATCGCACGCGCTCAGGAGCGCGGATGGCTCCTCAACAGCGACAGCGTGGCATCGCCCGCCACCACCGCCGCCATGGAGGACATACAGATCAAGGCCACCGTGGAGCCCCTCCCCGACCTGAAGATCGACGTCAGCGCCAGCCGCACCATGAACCGCAGCAAGAGCATACAGTTCATGTACGAGGGCAGTCCCACCAGCCTCGCCGGCTCCTTTAACATGACCACTGTCTCCCTCGCCACCGCTTTCTCCCGCCGTGGCACCGCCGACGACGGCTACAACAGTGAGCCCTTCCGCCGCTTCGTTGATTACCTCGATGTAATCCAGAAGCGCGTGGAAGCACGCTATGCCGGCACCACCTACCCCGAGGGCACAGGCAACACCGGCACCTTCGACCCCGCCAACGGCACCGTCAACAAGTACAGCGCCGACGTGATGGTCCCCGCCTTCCTGGCAGCCTACACCGGCGGCCGTGCCTCCACAACACCCCTCGACCTCTTCCCCAGCCTCGCACGCGTGCTCCCCAACTGGAGCCTCAGCTACAAGGGTCTCGGCAACCTGCCCTGGGTCCGCGACCACTTCAAGAGCATCACCCTCACCCACGGCTATAAGAGCGTCTATAGCATCGGCTCCTTCAACAGCTACGCCTCGTGGGTGTCCTGCATGGCCGGCGAGGATATGGGCTATGTCCTCAACACCACCACCGGACTCTACACGCCCTCGTCGCCCTACGACGTCTCCACCGTCACCATCAACGAAGCCTTCTCGCCCCTCATCGGACTCAATGTCACGATGCAGAACAATATGACCTTCAAGCTCGAGTACCGCAAGACGCGCGTCCTCACCCTCTCCATGACCGCCGCGCAGATCAACGAGGCCAGTAGCGCAGACATCGTCTTCGGATGGGGCTACAAGGTCAACGACCTCAAGATCGGCTCCCTCTTCAAGCATAAGAGCAGCAGCCAGAAGGCCTCCGCCAAGAACAAGCGCAAGGGCGGCCGCAAGGGCAAGGAGGACGACAGCAAGAGCAGCAACGCCTCGTCCAGCAGCAAGTCCAGCGGCAAGAGCAATTTCGCGCACTCCCTGAACCTGCGCTTCGACTTCTCCTACCGCGACCAGGACGCCATCACGCGCAATATACAGACCGGCACCTCCGAGGCCACCATGGGTAACCGCGCCATCAAGGCCAGCTTCGCCGCTGACTACGCCATCAGTCGCTACGTCACCCTCTCCCTCTTCTACGACCGTCAGCGCAACCAGCCCCTCCTCTCCTCCTCCGCCTACCCCACCATCACTCAGGACTTCGGCTTCAACCTCAAGCTGACGCTGACGCGATAGTCAAGGGACAAGGGCCAAGGGACAAGGGCCTACAAATCTTGCGCTAAAGCAAGAAAGTGAGGAGCGAAGTAAAATAATTGTCCCTTGTCCTTTGTCCTTTGTCCATAATTTTGTACCTTCGCGGCGCTTTTCGAGAGAAACAGCATTACACGTATTATATATAATAAGGTATAACTAATAAACGTAACGCGCGTGAGCGCACTCTTGCTATGGAATTGACAGCCCTGACGGCCATCTCACCGATTGACGGCCGCTATCGCACGAAAACAGAATCCCTTGACAAGTATTTCTCCGAGTATGCCCTCATCCGCTATCGCGTGAGGGTGGAGATCGAGTATTTCATCTTCCTCTGCGAGCTGCCACTGCCGCAGCTGGCCGCCTTCCCCCGCGACCTCTTCCCTGCCCTGCGCGCCATCTACCAGGAATTCTCCCTCGAGGATGCCCAGCGCGTGAAGGACATCGAAGCCGTCACGAACCACGACGTCAAAGCAGTCGAGTACTTCATCAAGGAAAAGCTTCAAGCTTCCACCTTAAACTTTAAACCTTCAACTTTAAACTTTATTCATTTTGGCCTCACCTCGCAGGACATCAACAACACCAGCGTGCCCCTCTCCATCAAGGATGCGCTGACGGAGGTGGTCGTGCCGATGCTGGAGAAGCTCATCGCACAGCTCGACGCCTATGCCGACGAGTGGCAGGACATTCCCATGCTGGCCAAGACACATGGTCAGCCCGCCTCGCCCACACGTCTGGGCAAGGAGATAGAGGTCTTCGCCTACCGCCTGCGCCAGCAGCTGGAGCTGCTGCGCCGCATGCCTATGACGGTGAAGTTCGGCGGTGCCACGGGTAACTTCAACGCCCACCACGTGGCTTACCCCGACCTGAACTGGCGCCAGCTGGCCAACGACTTTGTGGCTAAGCACCTGGGCCTGGAGCGTGAGCAGTGGACGACACAGATCTCCAACTATGACAACCTGGCCGCCCTCTTCGACGCCCTGCGCCGCATCGCCATCGTCATCATCGACCTCGACCGCGACGTATGGCAGTACATCTCCATGGGCTATTTCCGCCAGAAGGTGAAGGCCGGCGAGGTAGGTTCCAGCGCCATGCCGCATAAGGTGAACCCCATCGACTTCGAGAACTCCGAGGGTAACCTGGGCATCGCCGCCGCCATCCTCGACCATCTCTCCACGAAGCTGCCCGTGAGCCGCCTGCAGCGCGACCTCACCGACAGCACCGTACTGCGCAATGTCGGCGTGCCCCTCGGGCATATCGTCATCGCCATTCAAAGCACCCTCAAGGGCCTCGGCAAGCTGCTCCTCAACGAGGAAGCCCTGCGCGCCGACCTGGAGCAGAACTGGGCCGTGGTGGCAGAGGCCATCCAGACCATCCTGCGCCGCGAGGGCTACCCCAACCCCTACGAGACGCTGAAAGCGCTCACCCGCACCGGCGCTGCCATCAGCCACGAGAGCATCGCCGCATTCATTGAAACCCTTGACGTCAGTGAGGCTGTGAAAGCCGAGCTGCGCCAGATAACACCCAGTAATTACACGGGAATGTGAATAATGAAAGGTGAAAAGTGAAAAGTGAAAAGTGAAAAATTAAAAGTGAACAATTAAAAGTGAACAATTAAACATTTGAAGAAAAAGAAAATGGAGAACAACGAAGAAAAACACGAGAACGGCGCACGCACTCCGCGCCCACGTATTCAGAGACCCGTTTACGGCAGCAATGCCGAAGGTGAACGCCGCACATTCCAGCCCCGTGAGGGTGGCTACCAGCCCCGCTTCAACCGCGAGGGCGGTGCCCAGCAGCGCGAAGGCGGCTACAAACCCCGTCTCAACCGTGAAGGTGGCTATCAACCCCGTGAGGGTGGCTATCAGCCCCGTTTCAACCGTGAAGGCGGCTACCAGCCGCGCGAAGGTGGCTACAAGCCCCGCTTCAACCGTGAAGGTGGCTACCAGCCCCGTGAAGGTGGCTACCAGCCCCGCTTCAACCGTGAGGGCGGTTACCAGCCGCGCGAAGGTGGCTATCAGCCCCGCTTCAACCGCGAGGGCGGCTACCAGCAGCACGAGGGTGGCTACAAGCCCCGCTTCAACCGCGAGGGCGGCTACCAAGGTCGTAGTGGCTACCAGGGTCGCGGCGGCTTCGGCCAGCAGCGCGGCTTCGGCGGTCCCCGTCGTCAGCACACCCCCGGCTACGATCCCAATGCGAAGTACAGCTTTAAGAAGCGCATCGAGTACTCCGAGGCACACATCGACCCCGAAGCACCTATCCGTCTGAATAAATACCTCGCCAACGCCGGCGTCTGCTCACGTCGCGAGGCTGACACCTTCATCGAGGCTGGTGTCGTCACCGTCAACGGTGTCGTCGTCACAGAGCTCGGCACGAAGGTGAAGCGCACCGACGAGGTGAAGTTCCACGACCAGCCCGTGAAGATCGAAAAGAAGGTCTATGTCCTCCTCAACAAACCCAAGGACTACGTCACCACGAGCGACGACCCCCAGAACCGCAAGACGGTCATGGATCTCGTGAAGGGTGCCTGCGACGAGCGCATCTACCCCGTCGGCCGTCTCGACCGCAACACCACGGGTGTGCTCCTGCTCACCAACGACGG
>CAMVUB010000072.1 GCA_947170495.1 uncultured Prevotellaceae bacterium | reverse complement strand
CGCTCCATGGAGCCGAAGGGCGCACGGTGAATCATCACCGGACGGTGCTTCTGGTTGTCCTCACCCGTGTATTCCAGCTGGAAGCGCTCGGGCAGGTTGTAGTCCACCTGGATGGTACCCAGCTGCCAACGGCGGCCCAGGGCATCCTTCACCATGAAGTCGAGCTTGGGACCATAGAACGCAGCCTCGCCGAGTTCCGTACGGGTCTTCAGGCCCTTCTCCTCGCAAGCCTCGATGATGGCCTTCTCAGCAGCTTCCCACACCTCGTCGGAGCCGATATACTTCTCCTTGTTGTTGGGGTCGCGTAGGCTGATCTGAGCCTCGAAGTTGTTGAAGTCCAGTGCGCCGAAGATAATCTGGATGATCTCCATCACACGGATGAACTCCTCCTTCACCTGGTCAGGACGGCAGTAGAGGTGAGCATCATCTTGAGTAAAGGAACGCACGCGCGTGAGGCCGTGGAGCTCGCCGCTCTGCTCATAGCGATAGACGGTACCGAACTCTGCCAGTCGCAGCGGCAGGTCCTTATAGCTGCGGGGCTTCGAGGCGAAGATCTCGCAGTGGTGGGGGCAGTTCATGGGTTTCAGCAGGTACTCCTCGCCCTCCTCGGGAGTGTGGATGGGCTGGAAGCTGTCCTTGCCGTAGTGGTCCCAGTGACCGCTGGTCACATAGAGGTTCTTACCACCGATATGCGGTGTGATGACCTGCTGGTAGCCATAGCGCTTCTGGATCTTCTTCAGCATATCTTCCAGGCGCAGGCGCAGTGCCGTGCCCTTCGGCAGCCAGATGGGAAGACCCTTGCCCACGCGGTCGGAGAACATGAACAGCTCCATCTCCTTGCCGATCTTGCGGTGGTCGCGCTTCTTGGCTTCTTCCATGAGCGTGATATACTCGTCGAGCAGCTTCTTCTTGGGGAAGGTGATGCCGTAGATACGTGTCATCTGCGGGCGCTTCTCGTCGCCACGCCAGTAGGCGGAGCTCACGGCCGTGATCTTCACGGCTTTGATGGGAGCGGTGTTCACGAGGTGAGGACCACGGCAGAGGTCCGTGAAGGCGCCCTGCGTGTAAGTGGTGATATGTCCGTCCTCGAGGTCGGCGATGAGTTCGTTCTTGTAGGTCTGACCCTTGTCGCCGAAGAACTTCAGCGCGTCAGCCTTGGCAATATCGCGGCGCACCAGCGCTTCCTTGCGCTGCACGAGTTCCATCATCTTCTTCTCGATAGCCTCGAAGTCGGCTTCGCGGATGACGGTACCCTCGGGCGGCATCACATCATAGTAGAAGCCACGCTCGATGGCGGGACCGATACCGAACTGCGTGCCAGGGTACAGTTCCTGCAGCGCCTCGGCCATCAGGTGAGCGCTCGTGTGCCAGAAGGCATGCTTGCCCTGCTCGTCGTCCCACTTGTAAAGCACCAGTTCTGCATCCTCGGTGATCGGGCGGTTCAACTCCACAGTCTCACCGTTCACGGCGCATGCCAGTACATCGGCAGCCAAGCGAGGTGAGATACTTTCTGCAATTTCATAGCCCGTCACGCCAGCCTCACGTTCGAGAACCGAGCCATCGGGAAGTGTAATCTTAATCATGTGCGTATATGCTTGTTTTTATATATTTTCAAAAATCGGCTGCAAAATTACGACATTATTTTCAATCCATTGCAAAGAATCACAAACTTTTTTGTACTTTTGCCGCACAATTTCTTGAACTCCTTGAACTCTTGAACTCTTAAACCCCTTAAACTTCTTAAACTCCAAACTATATATGAAAAAGAGCATTGCCACATTCGCATTTCTGCTGGCGGCCGTTCCGGCATTGGCCTGCACCAACCTCATCGTGGGCAAGCGTGCCTCGGCCGACGGCTCCGTGATGGTCACCTACAACGCCGACGACTACGGCTCCTACGGCTACCTCCACTTCTACCCTGCCGGCACACACGCCCCCGGGACGATGCGCCCGCTGTACCACTACGAGACCAACAACTACCTCGGCGAGATACCCGAGGCGCCTTACACCTATGGCGTCGTGGGTCAGATCAACGACCAGCAGCTGACGATCATGGAGACCACCTATGGCGGTCGCGAGGAGCTGGTTGACAGCACAGGCCTCCTGGACTACGGCTCCCTAATGTACCTCACGCTGCAGCGCGCCAAGACCGCCCGCGAGGCCATCGACGTGTGGGTATCGCTGGCCAACACCTACGGCTACCAAAGCGAGGGCGAGAGCATCACCTTCGCCGACCCCAACGACGTGTGGGTCATGGACATGATCGGTCGCGGACCGGGTGTGAAAGGCATCCTGTGGGTGGCACGCCGCCTGCCCGACGACTGCATCACGGGCCACGCCAACCAGGCGCGCATCACCACCTTTCCCCTGAAGGACAAGGCCAACTGCCTCTATGCCAAAGATGTCATCAAGTTCGCCCGCGAGAAGGGCTACTTCAGCGGCAAGGATGCCGAGTTCTCGTTCCGCGATGCCTACGCGCCCAACGACTTCGGCGGCCGCCGCATCTGCGATGCCCGCGTGTGGAGCTTCTTCAACCGCTTCGTTGCAGGGATGTACCGCTACCTGCCTTATGTCAAGGGCTTTGAGGAGAACACCGACGAGCTGCCGTGGTGTGTCAAACCCGAGCAGCCCGTGACGCTGAACGCCCTGAAGCAGGCCATGCGCGACCACTTCGAGGGCACTCCGCTGTCGCTCACCGAGGACATCGGCTGCGGCCCCTACGAGATGCCCTACCGCCCCACGCCTCTCTATTACAAAGTGGACGATGTGAAATACTTCAACGAGCGCCCCATCTCCACGCAGCAGACGGCCGTCACCTACATCGCACAGATGCGTTCGTGGCTGCCCAACCATATCGGCGGCGTGCTCTGGGTGGGCCTCGACGATGCCAACATGGTCGCCTACACCCCACTCTACTGCTGCGCCACGGAGATTCCGGAATGCTACTCCGAGGGTGTCGCCAACGCCTTCACCTACTCGCAGAAGAGCGCCTACTGGCTCTGCAATGCCGTCTCCAACTTCGTCTATCCGCGCTACTGCCAGCTCTTCCCCGAGCTGCAGAGCGTGCGCGACCAGCTGGACAAAGACTTCGAAAGTCTCCTCGACAAGACCGACAAGGAGGCACAGGCGATGTCCGCCGACGAGGCTGTGCGCCATCTCACCGCCTACGGCTGCCGCGCCGCCAGTGCGATGATGGATCGCTGGCGCGGACTTTTCGAACGCCTGATTGTCAAGTACAATGATATGGTCGTGAAACCCGAGGAGGAGGGCCAGTTCAAGCGCACCGCCGGTGGCGAGCACGTACCTGTCATCCGCCCGGGCTACCCCGAGCGCTACCGCCGACAGATCATCCGTCAGACGGGCAATCGCTATAAGATGCCGGAATAATTCTTAGGCACAAGTGCTGAAATAGTCGGCGACCAGGTAACACGAGCCGCTGACCAATACAAAGTCGTCGGGGCTGGCATCCTTCATCGCCGCCTCGACGGCTTCTTGGATACTACCCACACACACCTCCACCAGCAAGCCGTGCGCCCGTGCCGCCTCGGCCAGCCGCTGTGCGCTCAGGGCGCGCTTCGTAGAGGGCTGTGTGATATAGAACACAGCACGGTCGCGCACACGCTCATACAGCGTCACCGCCTCCTCGAAATCCTTGTCATCCACCATCCCGAAGATGACGCGCAACACCCGCGCCTCTTGGCGGCTCAGCTGCTCCACGACGTAGGCGATACCGGCTGCATTATGCCCCACATCGCAGAACATCGCTGGGCGCTCGCCCACCTGCTGCCAACGGCCACGCAGACCCGTCAGTTCGCAGACCTGCATCAGCCCCTCACGCACAGCTTCGTCGGTTAAACGTTTACTATAATACGGCTGTTTACACAGCTCATCCACAGCACATTGTACCGTGCGAAGATTTGCGCGTTGATAGTCGCCTTTCAACTCACACTCCGCCGTCGGGAACGTCTCTTCGTCGGCAAAGCGCAGACGCGCAACACCCACGCTCGCGGCCGTCTGCACAAACACCTCGCGCACGTCCGCATGGCCATTCGTCTCACCCACCACCACGCTCCCGCCTGCCTTCATAATCCCCGCCTTCTCCGCTGCAATCTTCGCCAGCGTGTCGCCCAGGAACTGCTGATGGTCGAAGGAGATATTCGTGATGACGCTCACATCGGGCGTGATGATATTCGTGCAGTCCAGGCGGCCGCCCAGTCCCACTTCCACCACCGCCACATCCACCTGCTGCTCGGCGAAGTACTGGAACGCCAGCGCCGTCGTCAGCTCGAAGAACGAGGGGTACAGCGGTTCGAAGAACGCCCGCTCCTGCTCCACGAAATCGATGACCCGCTGCTCGCTGATCATCTCGCCGTTCACGCGGATGCGCTCGCGGAAATCCACAAAATGCGGCGACGTGTACAGTCCCACCTTCAACCCCGCCGACTGCAGGATGGCCGCCAGCATCGACGATACCGAGCCCTTGCCGTTGGTGCCCGCCACGTGAATCGTGCGGTATCGCCTGTGGGGATGCCCGAAATGCGCATCCAACGCCCGCGTAGTGCTCAACCCCTCCTTATACGCTCCAGCCCCAATGCTCGAAAACATCGGGGCTGCATTGTATAAGTAATCTATCGTCTCAGCGTAAGAAGCCATAAATCTGCACTATCTACTCCCCTCCCTACCTAGGGAGGGGCCGGGGGTGAGTCCTATTCAAACATCTGCTTGAAGCGGTTGAAGAACTTCGACTTCGCGCTTTGGTTGGGGCGGAAGTTATCGCTCTGTCGCATTCGCTCCAGCGCCTCCTTCTCCTCACGCGACAGCGTCTCGGGGATATACACGGAGATATTCACAATCTCATCGCCCGTGCCGTAGCCGTAGCCCTGCAGTGCTGGCAAGCCCTTTCCGCGCAGGCGCAGCACTTTGCCGGGCTGTGTTCCGGGGTCGATCTTCAGCTTCACCTTGCCGCTGAGCGTGGGCACTTCCACCTCTCCGCCGAGGGCTGCCGTGGGCATGTCGATGAGCAGGTTATAGATAATATCTTTGTCCTGACGCACAAACTCCTTGTCGGGTTCCACCTCCACGAAGACCTGTATATCACCAGGCACGCCGCCGTGGATGGCTGCATCACCCTTGCCGGGCACGTTGACGACCATGCCGTCAGCCACGCCTGCCGGGATGTGCACCTCGATAACTTCATCACCTGTCTGCACACCCGTGCCGCCGCATTGGTGGCACTTGTTCTTGATGATGGTTCCTTCGCCGCCGCAGTCGGGGCACACACTCTGCGTCTGCATCATGCCAAACATCGAGCGCTGCTGGCGCAGGACATAACCCGAGCCGTGGCACGTGGGACACGTCTGCTTGTCGCCCGAGCCGTTCTCAGCGCCGCTGCCGTGGCAGTGCGTGCAGGTCACCTTCTTGCGAACCTTGAACTTCTTCGTGACACCCGTGGCGCACTCCTTCAGCGTCAGCCGCACCTTCAGGCGCAGGTCGCCGCCACGGTGCTGCTGTGGACGATGTCCGCCACCGCCGCCAAAGCCGCCGCCGAAGGGGTTGAAGCCGCCGAAACCGCCACCGCCACCACCGAAGAGGTCGCCAAAGATGTCGCCGAACTGGGAGAAGATATCGTCCATCGACATATTCTGGTAGCCGCCACCAGCCGCACCGCCCACGCCGGCAAAGCCGAACTGGTCGTAGCGCTGACGCTTCTGCGGGTCGTGCAGCACGTCATATGCCTCCGCCGCCTCCTTGAACTTGGCTTCCGCCTCCTTCTTCTCAGCGTCGCTCTTGCCAGCCTGACGGTCAGGATGGTATTTGATGGCCATCTTCTTGTAGGCGGCCTTTATCTCTTGCTCGGTGGCCGTCTTCGCGACCCCCAGCACCTCATAGTAGTCTCTTTTCTCAGCCATATTGAGTGCTCAACAATCCTTAATCTTTAATCTCTAATCTTTAATCTTTCACATTCCTACTGCCACTTTGGCATGACGAATGACATGATCGTTCAGCGTGTATCCTTTTTCGACGCAGTCGATTACGCGGCCTTTCTGCTCGTCGGGCACGCCCGGCACCTGTGCAATGGCCTCATGGAGGTCCACATCGAAGTCTTTGCCTTCAGTCTCAATGGGCTTCACGCCCAGTCCTGCCAGCGCCTTCAGAAACTTCTGATAGATGAGTTCCACGCCCTCGGCGACGGCCGCCACATCCTCCGCCTTCTGCATGGAAGGCAGCGCACGCTCCAGATCATCAACGATAGGCAGCAGCGCTGTCACCGCCGACTTCGAGCCGTTCAGGATCAGGTCAGCTTTCTCCTTGATCGTACGTTTACGGTAGTTCTCAAACTCCGCCTGTTTGTACAGTGCCTGCGTCTTCAGCGCCTCTATCTCGGCGCGTGCCTCAGCCAGCAGCTGCTCAGGCGTCTTCTCCTCGTCGGACTGTTCTTCGCTCTCAGCCGCAGCTTCCGCAGCAGACTCAGCCTCCACGCCGACCGTAGTATCATCACTCTCCTGGGCGCGCTCTTCGCCGTCCAGGATTTCTTCTTTATCTTTCAGTTCTTCTGCCATAATTTCAGTATTTTATCGTTTGCCCTACCTCCTGCAAAGAACGTGCCAACCTTTTCATTCTGCACTCACAACTGCAGAATTCGGTATTCCGCGTTGGACATCTTGGGGATTTCGCGCGTCGGCAGGTCGTAGTGAACAGCTTGAATAGCTTTGTTGATGATGCCGTGACCTACGGCGAGTACCGTCTGACCTTCATAGCGTTCCCCCACCCAATCCAGGAACCTACGGGCACGCTTCAGCATCTCGTCCATCGTCTCCACATTGTCCGGCATCGGCAGGCCCTTCAGGTCTAGGATGTAGCGACCCGTGAAGTCGCCCCAGTCACGTTCGCGCAACAAGGGTGTAGTGACCACGTCCATCATCCGTTTGCTGGCTATGATCATCGCTGAATCGTAGGACCGCTGCAGGTCGCTGGACACCACTGCATCAAAACGAACGTCACGCAACACCTCTGCCAGCTCCTCTATCTGCTGCACCCCCGTCGCATTCAACTTGCCCGGACGCTGTCCCTGCATGATCTTCGCGACATTATCTACCGTCTCCCCGTGACGCACTATATACAACGTAGTCATGTTAACAAGGTGAATAGGACTTTACAGCTGCAAAGATAAGTCCTTTTCAAGAAAAGAGCGTCTGAAAAGTGAAAAATCTCTCTCGCGGACTCATTTTTGGCGTATAGGTCAAATTGCAGGATAGTTTAGTGGTACTTTGTTTCAATGGG
>CAMVUB010000071.1 GCA_947170495.1 uncultured Prevotellaceae bacterium | reverse complement strand
CCCATGCTGGAGCAGTGCCGCGAGATTGTGCGCCGCTTCAACAATATCTACGGCGAGACCCTCGTGGAGCCCAACATCCTGCTGCCCGAGAACGCTGCCTGCCTGCGCCTCCCCGGCACCGACGGCAAGGCCAAGATGTCCAAGTCCCTCGGCAACTGCATCTATCTCAAGGACAGTGCCGACGAGGTACAGAAGAAGGTCAAGTCGATGTTCACCGACCCCAACCACCTGCAGGTCAGCGACCCGGGTACGGTGGAGGGTAATACCGTCTTCACCTACCTCGACGCCTTCTGCCGCCCCGAGCATTTCGGGCGCTATCTGCCGGACTACGAGAACCTCGATGCCCTCAAGGACCACTACCGCCGTGGTGGCCTCGGCGACATGAAATGCAAGAAGTTCCTCGCCGCCGTGCTGCAGGAGACTCTGGAACCCATCCGCCAGCGCCGCGCCGAGTTCGAGAAGGACATACCTGCTGTCATCGACATCCTCCGCAAGGGTACCGAGGTCGCCCGCGAGGCCGGTGCGCAGACCATGTCCGAGGTGCGTCGCGCCATGCGTCTCGACTACTTCGACGATGCCTCCTTCACCGCTGAACAAACAGCGAAGTTCAAATAACCCCTCAACCATAAACCCTCAACCCTCAACCAGAATGAAGCGCTACGTCAAGCTCATAACCCTCGCAGGCTGTCTCTGCGCAACGGCAGCCCACGCACAAGATAACGGCTACAAGCCGATGGACGATGTCAACAAAGTCGTGGATCTCACCCTCGACTCTCTGGAGAAGGTGAAGACCGCCCGCCCCGCAGCTGGCAGCAGCCGCCAGGGCGACAACCCTGTGCTCTTCCTCATCGGTAACTCCACGATGCGCACCGGCACCAAGGGCAACGGCGACAACGGCCAGTGGGGCTGGGGATTCTACGAACATCACTACTTCGACGCCAGCAAGATCACCGTCGAGAACCAAGCCCTCGGCGGCACCAGCTCGCGCACCTTCTACACGCAGCTGTGGCCCGACGTGAAGAAGGGCATCCGCCCGGGTGACTGGGTGATCATCGAGCTGGGACACAACGACAACGGCCCCTTCGACAGCGGCCGCTGCCGCGCCACTATCCGCGGTATCTCACCCACCGACAGCCTCGTGGTGACCCTCAAAGAAGGCCCCCACAAAGGTGAGCAGGAGACCGTCTATAGCTATGGCGAGTATATGCGTCGGTTTGTGCGCGAGACGCGTGCGCTGGGCGCACACCCCATTCTCATGAGCCTCACACCCAGAAAGAAACAAGTGGGGGAGGGCTGGGAGCCCGTGCGCGTGGCAGACAGCTTCGGCGGCTGGGCGCGGCAGGTGGCCGAGGAACTCAACGTCCCGTTTATCGACCTCAACGAGCTGTCGGCAACCAAGTACGACCGCATGTCGCCGTGGAAGATCAACTACCACTTCTATCTCGACAATATCCACACTTCTAAGTTCGGTGCCGAACTCAACGCCCGCAGCGCCGCCGAGGGTCTCATGGCCTGCCAGCATCCCGAGCTGCAACCCCTGCAGGCCATGATGCAGAACATCGCACTGCCCACCACCGGCGTAAAGCGCGAGAAAGGCAAGCCCGTGGTCTTTATCACCGGCGACAGCACAGTCAAGAACACAGACCGCGACAGCACAGGCATGTGGGGATGGGGTTCGCAGGCTTGGCGCATATTCGATGAGAACAAGATTACTTATATCAACTGCGCGCAGGCGGGACGCTCGCTGCGCACATACCTGCGCGAAGGACGCTGGGAGAAGGTCTATAACGACCTGCAGCCGGGTGACTTCGTGCTCATACAGTTCGGCCACAACGACATCGGCGAGCTCCACCGCGGCAAACATCGTGGCGACATTCCGGGTGTCGCCGACACCAGCTGCGTCAGCCGCGTGGTCCTCAAGGATGAGGCCTACAACGAGGTCGTCTATAGCTTCGGCTGGTACCTCCGTAAGATGATCGACGACTGCCGCGAGAAGGGTGCCACGCCCATTATCGTCAGCCTCACGCCGCGCAACGAATGGCCCGACGGCCAGCATATCGAGCGCCGCAACGACAGCTACGGACAGTGGTATCGCGCCGTCGCCGAGCAGACAGGCACCACCTTCTTGGACCTGCATAATATCACCGCCGACGCCCTCGATGCCATCGGTCCCGAGGCCGCCAAGGCATACTACTGCGGCGACCACACCCACACCTCCCTCCGCGGTGCCCGCCTCAACGCCCTCGGCATCGCCATCGCCCTCCGCCGCACCGGCAGCGACTTGGCTAAATACCTGAAGTAATCATAGAACACGAAAGAGCCCCCTCCGCGACGCTGCGAAGGGGGCTCTTCATTTATCGGTTAATCGAGGACGCTGCGGCCGACGGCTTTGCGGATCTCGAAGTAGTAGATGAGCCAGGTGAGGAGGAAGTAGATGCCAGTGAGGATCCACATCCGCTGGAGCTCGAAGTGGCAGTCACCCATGGAGGCTCCCATGCACTGGATGCGCACGTAGGCGTTGGCGCCGTAGGTGGAGGGGAAGATGCTGCCGACGGCTTTCCAGAAGGGCGGCACAGAGGCTCCGGGCCAGCTGACACCCGTGAGGAAGAGCAGGGGGATGGACATGAACACGAAGAGCAGGATGCAGTCTTCGCGGCGGAAGATGAAGCTGGACCAGAACATGGCCATGAAGGTGCTGGCGGCCACGTAAGGCACGAGCATGCCCACAATCTCCCAGAAGTGTCCGAGGTTGGGTAGTCCGAACCAGTGGGTCACGCACACGGTCATGTAGATGCCCATGAGCATGAACATGAGGAAGTGGACGAGGGCCTTGCCGAGGACGATGGCCAGCGCGTTCTTATAGTGCTTCGTGGGTGGGATGACGAGGCCGCGGAAGCGCTCGCGCGAGCGACCCATGGACATGCCGACGCAGAGGCAGAGAGCCTGCTGCACGATGAGCATGAGGACGGCAGGGATGAGGAAGGCGGCGAAACCGCCGGCGGAGTTGTAGAGCTTGACTTCCTCGAAGCGGATGGGCCAGCGCGCCAGGCTTTCTTCGCGGGCGGTGGTGGCATCACCCTGGCGCTCCAGGACTTTGATGTTGCGGTTGAGCTCCTGCGCCACGTTGATGACGGCCAGATACTCCACCTTGTAGTAGAGCATGGAGGTGAGGTCGCTGTAGAGACCCACGACGGCTTGCTGGCCACGCCACAGGCGTTCGTTGAACTCGCGGGGGATGTGCAGGATGCCGAAGACGCGGCGCTGGCGCATGAGCTCTCGGGCCTGCTCCATGTCGGTGCAGTGGGTGGCCACCTCCACCTCGGGGGTGGCATCGACGCGGCGGATGAAGTCGCGGCTGCGTCCTGTCATGCTGTCATCGACCACGCAGATGGGCAGCTCGCGCTGTGTCTCGGTGTCGTAGATGAGGGCATAGAGGAGAGGGTAGGCGAGGGGCAGGAGAATCATGAAGATGAGGATGCCCTCGTCTTTCACGATCTCGCTGAGCTCGTCGAGCCAGACGTGTATGATGGGGAACTTAGGCTTTCTCATTCGCGGTAGTTTTTATGGAGCATAGCATCTTTCAGGCGCCACGCGAAGAACTGCGGCAGCAGGTAGATGAATATCAAGATCACGACACTGCCCCATACATAGGAGATGGAGTAGCCGTTGAGGGCCTGATTGACGTAAATGACGAAATAATGGTGGAGGGGGAAGATGTCAGCCAGCCACTGGAAGGGCTCGTACATGGCCGACACGGGGAAGGAGAAGCCCGCCAGCGAGAACTGCATCACGCCTAGCAGCGAGCAGGCCGACATGGCCATACGCATCTGCCCGGGGAAGGCCTCGAACATGAGCAGTCCGAAGCCCTGCGACGCCAGCACAGCGAGGAAGCCCCACAGCATCATGCGGGGGATGCCGCAGGCGCACGGGAACTCGAGGTAGCTGTAGAAGACGAAGTCGAAGAGCCACATCATGAGCGTGAAGGTGACGGTGTGTACCGTGAGCTTGCCCAGGATGGCGACGACCATGTTGCCATCGCAGAGCTCATAGAGCTTCTTCTGCTGGCCGCGCTTCCACTCGCTGCCGAAGGTGTAGCTG
This sequence comes from uncultured Prevotellaceae bacterium, assembly GCA_947170495.1. GTDB lineage: Bacteria > Bacteroidota > Bacteroidia > Bacteroidales > Bacteroidaceae > Physcousia. The sequence continues at coordinate 3,839 of CAMVUB010000071.1, read as the reverse complement.
GTGGTGAGCATGATGACGAGCATCAGCAGACCGGGCACAATGAGGTTCGTGAGTACCACGGAGTAGTTCAGGTGGGGGTTGCCCAGCGGGTGGGCTTCGATGACGATGGGCTGCAGGGTGCCCATGATCTGGGCGTCGGTCTTACCCTTGGCACGCATCACGGCACGCGTCATGGCCAAGCCGGCCATCTCACTCATCTTGCGCATGTCCTTCATGAGGAGCGAGGCGGCGATGTAGTAGGTGTCGTTGGTGTAGAACGACATGACGGGCTGCCGCTGTGTAAGGGCGGCCTCGGTGGTGCCCTTGGGGATGCGGAAGATGGCGTAGATCTCGCCGCGCTGCATGGCCTGGCGTGCCTCGGTGAAGCTCTTGGTCGTGATGACGAAGTTCGTCTCCTGCATTGTCCCCAGGATACGCGTGAGCTGACGGGTGACATGGGTGTCATCCTCATCGACCAGCGCTGCGGGCAGCTTCGTGGGCAGACCGGCATCCATCAGGCTCGTGAAGAGCCACAGGAAGCCCAGCGGCGCCACGAACATGATCATCAGGAAGATGGGGCGACGGCCGAAGGCGCGCACCTCACGCATCATGATTTCCCAGATATTGTTTAATGCTTTCAGCATCGCAGTGTGTTACTTGATGACAACGGTCATGCCGGCGAGAATGCCCTTCAGGTCGGCGTCGTTCACGGCGCGGCCCGTGACCTCGAAAGTCTTCAGATCGTATTGGTCAAGTGCCTTCGTGGCTTTCCACGTGGCGTAGCTTCCCATAACGTTCATGCTGGTGATTCGTACCTTGAGGTCGCGGTCGAGGGCGGGGACGTAGCAGTTGACTTCGGTGTCGAGGGTCATGCCGGGTAGGTAGTCCTCGCGCACCATGAAGATGAAGCGGATGTCGTTGTCCTTGGCGATGTTCATGATGGGAGCGCCGGTGCCCACGAGTTCACCCTCCTTGGGGAAGATCTCGGTGACGGTACCGTCGGCGGTGGCCAGCAGCACGGTCTCGTTGATGTAGCCCTGCACCTCGGTGACAGCACCGCGTGCGCGTGCTACCTGGGCGGCAGCGGCGGCCTTGTCCTCGCGGCGGGCACCCTCGCAAGCCATCTCATACTGGCTCTTGGCAGCCTTCTCGGTGGCCTGCATAGCCTTCAGCTGTGCCTCGGCCTCGTCGCGTTTCTGGGCGGGGATGACACCCTCGTCGTAGAGGCGGCTCACGCGGCTGTAGGTCTTCTCGCAGACTTCCAGACCGGCCTTGGCCTTCTGCCAAAGCTCATAGGCGCCCTGAATCTCCTGTTGGCGGGCACCGTTCTGTGCCTTCTGTTCGATCGCCTTGGCGGCAGCTTCGGCAGCCTCGGCCTGCATCATCTTGGCGCGCACCTCGGGGGAGTCCATGATGACGAGTGTGTCGCCGGCCTTCACCTTGTCGCCGGTGTGTACACGCAGTTCCTTGACACGGCTGGGCACCTTGCTGGAGACGCGGTAGTCGCTGGTCTCAGCCTGGCCCTGCAGCACCTCTTTGGGTTGGGGCAAGAAGAGGCCCACAGTGATGACTACTAAGATCACAGCCACAATCACGAGGGCGATGATCAGCAGATTGTTGAGTTTTGTTCTTTTAGCCATTGTATATGATATTTATTTTCGATTCGTAAATCCTGTTTATCTAAGAATACCCTTTGCGCGTTGCAGGTAGAGGTCGGCCAGGCGCACGTCGATCTGTGCGTCCACGAGAGTGGAGTGTGCCGACAGCCAGGCGGTCTGCGCCTGCAGGACGTTGGACACGGGGATGACGCCCTCCTGCATACCCAGATTGGCCATGCGGAGGTTCTCGTCGGCCTTGTCCTGACTGCCCTTGGCGGTGGCCAGGCGGTGCTGGGCCTCCTGCAGCTTCTGGCGGTTCTGGTTCACCTGCAGGGTGATCTTCTCGCGCACCTCCTCAGCCTTCACATGGGCGATGGCTGCCTCGGCCTTGGCCTGCTTGACTTTGTAGATGCGGTCGCCCCACGTGAGGATGGGCACCTTCAGCACCACACCCACAGTCCACATGCCGCCGAATTTCTTCTGGAATCCGTTGTAGAGGTTGGGGTTGGAGAGCAGGTAGCCGGCGGTGAGTGCCAGGTTGGGCATGTATTCCGAGAGTGCCACCTTCACCTGCTGGTCCTTCACCTTGGCGGCGATGTCCAGGGCGCGCAGCTCGGCGCGGTTCTGCATGGCGGTCTCCACGGCGTTGACCTCGTCGGCAGCGCTCACGAGCTCGCCCATGTCGGGGGTGTCGGCAGCCTCAAAGGTGGCTTGTGCATTCGCGGGCTCGTCGGTCAGACGGAACTCGCTGTCGAGGGGCAGACCACAGAGCTGTGCCAGCGCCATGCGCGAGAGGGCGAGGCCGTTATCTACTTGGATGACAGCCACCTCAGCCTCGTTGAGCTTCACCTTCACGGAGAGGCCGTCGGCCTTCGTGGCCAAGCCCTCGGAGATGATCTTCTCCACATCGCTGTCCAACTTCTGGACGGTGCTGAGGAAGCTCTCGGCCAGCTGCTTCTTGCTCTGCAGGGCCACGATGCGCCAGTAGGCTTCGTCCACGCTCACCAGCAGGTTCTGTTCCTCCATGGTGTGCTGCTCGCCGGCGGCCTGCTCGGCCAGGCGCGTAATCTTGTCATAGGCACGGATCTTGCCGCCCATGTATAGGGGCTGTGTCAGCATCACGGTGGCGCCGAACATGTTGCGCGTGTCGGTGTGGAAGGCATCCACGATGCTCTGACCCGTCCCGTCCAGCATGGACGTGATGCCGCTCAACATACCGTCGAAGGCCATGGCGGCCTGCTGCAGGTAGGGGCCGGCAATCTGCTGCACCATGTTAGGGCTTTGCAGCAGCTGTGCCAGCTGCGGGTTCTGCGCCAGCATGGCCAGCACCTGCGGATCCTGCATCAGCTGTGCGAACTGCGGCGTCTGCGTGAAGGCGTTCCAGCGCTGCTGGAGGTTGTCCAAGCGACCATTCACCCTGTCAGCGAGGCTGGCCTTCAGGGTGTTTGCCAGGTTCGTGCCCAGGTTGTTCAGCTTGTCCTTTTGCTCATCGCTGAGCAGGGAGATTTCTTTCGAAGAGTACTGATAAGTGCCCACGGCATTGATGCGGGGGAAGTAGTTGGTCAGCGCACTCTTGCGTTGCCAGTGAGCGGCCTCCTGCTTGAGAGCGCTCATTTGTAACTCCTTGTTGTTCTTGATTGCCATAGCGCGACAACTGTCCAATGACAATGTCTGCTGCGCGGATGCCGTTGTGCCCAGCATCATGAACAGCATAGGGAGTAGTAAAATACGTCGGTTCATATCATTAAAAATCATTATTTCCTATTCTTGTACGATGTCAATGAGTTCGTTCATTGAAACGGTCTTTTGTTCGCCCGTGGTCATGTTCTTGAGCGTAAACGTGCCTGCGGCCATCTCGCTCTCGCCAGCCAGCGCCACAAAGGGAATCTCGCGGGCATTGGCATACTGCATCTGCTTCTTCATCTTCGCAGCGTCGGGGTAGATCTCCGTGCGGATGCCAGCCTGGCGGCTGGCGGCTACGGCGGGCAGCGCGTAGGCGGCCTCAGCCTCGCCGAAGTTCACGAAGAGCAGCTGCGTGGCTGTGCTCACCTCCTTGGGGTAGAGGTCCAGCTGGTTCAGTACATCGTAGATGCGGTCGGCGCCAAAGGAGATGCCGACACCTGAGAGACCGGGCATGCCGAAGATGCCTGTGAGGTTGTCATAGCGACCACCGCCGGTGATGCTACCAATCTCCACGTCCAAGGCCTTCACCTCGAAGATGCAACCTGTGTAGTAGTTGAGGCCGCGGGCGAGGGTGAGGTC
>CAMVUB010000070.1 GCA_947170495.1 uncultured Prevotellaceae bacterium | reverse complement strand
AGCCCAGCCTCGCGCCAGTCATTCATGACCTTCTCTGCATCGCGCAAAGCCGTAGCCTCATCCACGTCGTACTCTTCCGTGAGCAGATGAGCCAGCATCGGTGCATCGAAGTCCTTTCCCTCGACAGCACGCCACAGATAGGCAGCGCTCTCATTGAGACTGATAATCTTGGAGAAATCGATATTCTCCTTACCATAGCCCATGACGATGGTCTCGCCACAGATGACTCTTAATTCAAATCCTTCTTTTATTCGCATAACTCTATCGTTTATCAATATTACATTATCAACTGTCAACTATCAACTGTCAACTTATATACAAACAGCAGCCCGCGCCGAATCGGCAGCAGGCGTCGCCAACGTCGGATTCTGCGCTGCAGTGCAGGGTCGCTGGCCTGCAACACATGGCCATTGGGGCGCAGGTATTCCGTCACGACACCGCAGACATCGCTCTTCGTGCAATGCTCCGTACCTCGGATGTTACCATCCCCCATGAGTGTGATGGCATCACCGTCAATGGCAATGATACGATGAAGCACAAAATGTCCCGGATTGATTTCTGCCAGCACGGCATCACCGACCTGCAGTTCCGTCCATGGTGCCAACTTCACGCGGTCGCGCAGATGTTCCAGGAACGGGCGCATCGAATAACCCTTCACCGAGATGATAGCCGTCTTACCGTCAGCCACCGCTTGGCGCACCAAAGGCAACAGTTGGTCATTGGGCATCTCTATCCGCGCCATCGCCGCCGCTTCCGCATCAGCATAACGTCGCCGCTTAGCGCTTCGCCAAGGCGTCGCCACCCATCGGGCAAGAGTTTTGATGAAGTCTTTGATACGGCTCATGGGGCTTATAGGGCTTATAAGTCTTATTGGGCTTATTGGACCTTCACCGCCTCAAAGCATACCCTGACCGCCTCCTCATCTGGTCTGCAGCCGAGCCAGAAGATGGGGGTCAGTTCAAGGAGGTGTGAAAGGGTGTTGCAGATACTCATATACACGCGGCGGTCCCATTTCATCGAGCTCACGGCCGGCAGCAGAGCGGCGAAAGCCTCGACCGTCGCCATGCGACGGATCGTATTCTCTGGCTTCTGCTCCAAACGTGTGATGGCACCCACCGGTGCCCATATATTGCGATAACAGGGTGTCTTGCCGCTCCATGGAGAGCCGTAGATACGTGTCTCCCCATCGATGATGCGTACCACAGGATTGTCATCGTTCATCAGGTCGCAGCCCTCGATATACTTGTGCCACAACCAGGTATGTGTGCTCTTACCCGTGCCGCTGGGGGCCGTGAAAAGATAGCCGTAACCGGCATGGCGGATGACAGAAGCATGGACGAGCAGTGTCTCCAAGGGTGCCGCAGCAAAGGCAAACGCCATCATCAGCGCGTTGTTGAGCCCGAACTGATGCTGGCGCAGGCTGTTCCCCGTGAGCACCGCCTGGCAATGGCGGAAGTCATCGTGGGCCGTCATACAACAGCTGAGGGCTCCGCCATCACAGTCGGGCAGACTAATCTCAAAGGCATAGCTACCGTCCGGTTGACGATAGACACCATGATTGGCACCACCGCAGTCGAACTGCCCGATTTCCTCCCACGAGGAGAAATCCAGTGCACGGCCTTCAGCGACCTCCATATCAAAAAGCACATCGCCCTCTTCCTCGCATACGAACGGCGAGAAAGAGGGGATGAGATCCTTACTGGCCAGCGATGCAGGAAAGCGTACCTCGATACGATGTTCCGCAACTTTATAACGGGCAACACTCATTGGGCACTATCCTCCATGATAATGGGACGATATTCCTCGGCCTTCATGCGGAATGCGCTGACGGGAATATTCTGGTAGCGCAAGCCGTCATGTTTCTGGGTTCGCTTATACACCTTACGCCACATCCGCTGTACCTTACGAGGTTTCTTGTCGTAGAAGATGGTGCAGATAGCATTCTTATGCCCCTGCTGCTCCATATACATCTGCAACTGAAGGCTATAGAGCGAGCGGTCTATCAAGAACTTATGGGCAGGTTCTATCCAAGCGCTGTCAATCGTCTGGATATCCGTCATGCAAACCAAAGAATCCGTGAAGGAGATGGCGCAGCCAAACATCGCCACGCGCTGCACCTTAGGCTCTTTCCCCGTATCCTTCTCATCGGCAGCCACCGCCAACGGTAATAGGAAAAGGATAAGAAGCAGAACTGATTTAGCGGTTATACTTAATTTTATTCTCATAGGGCTTATAGGACTCATAAGGCTTATTGGACTTATTGGGCTTATTGGGCCTATCCCAGATACGATTTCAGCAGTTTGCTCTTTGAATTATTGCGCAGGCGGCGGATGGCCTTCTCTTTGATCTGGCGCACACGTTCGCGGGTGAGATTGAACTTATCACCGATTTCCTCCAGCGTCATCTCCTGATGGTTAATGCCGAAGAACATCTCCACAATCTGCTTCTCGCGCTCGCTGAGCGTGCTCAACGCGCGGTCTATCTCACGGCTGAGACTCTCGTTGACGAGGCTCTTGTCGGCCATGGGGCTATCGTCGTTCACGATGACATCCAGCAGCGTGTTGTCTTCGCCTTCCACGAAGGGAGCATCTACGGAGATATGGCGGCCGCTCACCTTCAGCGTGTCAGAGATCTTATCGACAGGGATATCCAGTTGCTCTGCCAACTCGTCGGGGCTCGGGCGACGCTCATTCTCCTGCTCAAACTTGGACAGGGCTTTCGAGATCTTGTTCAGCGAGCCGACCTGGTTCAGCGGCAGTCGTACGATACGGCTCTGCTCGGCCAATGCCTGCAGGATGCTCTGGCGAATCCACCACACGGCATAGGAGATGAACTTGAAGCCACGCGTCTCATCGAACTTCTCTGCAGCCTTGATCAAACCGAGGTTGCCCTCGTTGATCAGGTCGGGGAGGCTCAGGCCTTGATTCTGGTATTGCTTGGCAACACTCACTACGAAGCGCAGGTTGGCACGCGTCAGCTTCTCCAGCGCCACGCGGTCTCCCTTACGGATGCGCTGGGCCAGTTCCACTTCCTCCTCCACGGTAATCAAGTCCTCGCGACCGATTTCCTGCAGGTATTTGTCCAACGACGCACTCTCGCGGTTGGTGATGCTCTTGGTGATTTTTAGTTGTCTCATTCCTTTTTGGTATAAGTATAAAAGAATACGCTCCCTAATAAAGCGCGCAAAATTACAATATATATAGTACACGCGCAAGAAAAATTCAAACTTTTCATCAAGAAAACAGCAAAAAGCGTGAAGTTTTCCTCTTTCTTCACGCTTTTTGCCTATTTCAGCTTCTTTGGCCTGCTTTTTGCAGACGGCGCATGAGTCCCATAGGCCTTATAAGCCCTATAGGCCCCATTAGCCCCATCACTTCTTATCGTCAGACAAGTCTATCGCCGTAGCAACCCTGCGTCCGCTCTGTGTGATGGCACGAATCCAGAGCACGCGGTCGCTGGACTGATTGGCGGCCTTCACAGCTTCCTCGAAGTCCTCCACGCTACGCATCTCCCGATCATTGACCTTCAGCAGGATCATACCCTTGGTGATACCGGCATCCTTCAGCTTACCGTTCTTGATGGCCGTCACCTCCAAGCCATAGCGCAGTGCCAGTGCCCGCTGCGTCTCTTCGCTCAGCGGCTTCAGCTGTGCACCGAACAGGTCGATATCCACCTCTTCCATCACCTCTGTGCCACCCTGTGCATTGCGCAGTGTAGCGGTCACCGTGTGCGACTTCTTGTTACGCAAGTAGTTGATCTTCACCTTGTCGCCCGGGCGGTGCTGCGACAGCGCTTCCTGCAGTTCTGCCATCTTCGTGACGGTGCGGTCGTCGATAGCGGTGATGACATCGCCCTTCTCCAAGCCGGCCTCTTCGGCGGTCGTATTGGCCTCGACGCTCTCGATATAGACACCAGTGCTGGTGCCGTAATCCACTTCGTTACCTTTCTCCTTCTCGGCATCAATCTTATTGGTGACGTCGCCGCCACGCACGCCCAGCAGCGCACGCTGTACCATACCGAACTCCTTCAGATCCTTCACCACCTTGTTCATGATGGTCGTGGGGATGGCAAAGCCGTAGCCGGCATAGCTGCCCGTCTGGCTGTAGAGCATCGCATTGATGCCCACCAGCTCGCCACGCTCGTTGACCAGTGCGCCACCCGAGTTACCGGCATTGATGGCGGCATCAGTCTGTATGAAGCTCTCTACGCCGTTGGCGCCCAGGGAGCGGGCCTTGGCCGACACGATACCGGCTGTCACCGTGCTCGTGAGGTTGAAAGGATTACCCACGGCCAGCACCCACTGACCGATCTTCAGGTCGTCGGAGTTACCGATGGTGATGGCAGGCAGATTCTTGGCCTCCACCTTGATGAGCGCCAGGTCAGTGGTCTCGTCCAGACCGATGACGCGGCCCTTGTATTCCGTGTTATCGTTGAGCTTCACCAGAATCTCATCAGCACCCGCCACCACATGGTTGTTGGTCACGATGTAACCGTCGGCGGAGATGATGACACCGCTACCAGCACCCTGGCGGCGCGGCTGAGTCTCGATCTCCTGCTGACGCCCGCGACCACGGTTGCCGTAGCCGAAGAAATCACCGAAGAAATCCTCAAACGGGTCGCGCACCGTCACCGTCTGGCGCTTCGCGTTCTGTGTCACCCTGATATATACCACGCTGTTCACCGACCGTTCGGCGGCTGTCGTCAGATCCACCAAACCTCCGGGGGCAGCCACGACGGGTGCCGTCACCGTTGCAGGGCTATATGCCGCCACAGCGGTGGTAGCCATAGAAATTCTGTTTGTCATGATTGCGCCTGTCATCAGGCTGCTGCTCAGCACCAGCGCTGCTGCGCCAAGCCACATCTTCGTTTTCTGTGTCAACATAGTTTCTTTACAAATAATTGATTCCTTATTTCACTATTTACTGTATGCAGTTTCCGCGATTTTCCGATATATTTCCGCGTCCTTCTGCGCTTTTCGGACACAAAAGTAGTGCGAAAGTTTATCATTCATGACATCTTGTCCCTGTTTTTTCCTTTCTTTTAACACGTGACCCTGCAACTTAACAGCACTTAAGCCCCACGACTGACAATTTTACATTTCTTTTTACAGAAAATCCGAGCTTGTCGCACGCCATTCAGAAAAAAGTTCGTACCTTCGCGGCCAAATTTCATCACTCATCAATAACCTAATGACTATTGCAGTAGATTTCGACGGCACCATTGTGCGCCACCGCTACCCCGCTATCGGCGAGGAAATACCCTTTGCCGTTGCCACCCTGCGTCGCCTGCAGGAGGAGCACCACCGCCTCATCCTGTGGTCGGTGCGCGAAGGCAAGCTTCTTGATGAAGCCGTAGAATGGTGCCGCCAACGTGGCATCGAGTTCTATGCCGTCAACAAGGAGTTCCCCGAGGAGGACTGCGCACGCAACGAACATTATTCGCGCAAGCTGAAGGTCGATCTCTTTATCGACGACCGCAACATCGGAGGTCTGCCTGACTGGGGCACCATCTACAAGATCATCCATGAGCACAAATCGCTGGAGCAGGTGCTGAGTGAAGAGTTGCAAGCGGCACCGCCCCAGAAGCCGCGCCCCTGGTGGCAGCGCCTCATGGGCATGAGCTATCACCAGACATAATTTTAAGGAACGCGCACACGCGCGAAGGCGCTCATCTATATAGGAAACAGTGGGGCAGCTTGCCGCTGGCCGCCGCCATCCGTGGTGTGCGACGAGAGGAAAGTCCGGGCAACACAGGGTACTCCGCTACCTAACGGGTAGAAGTCCGCGAGGATTAGCACGTGCAGAAGAAAACAACCGCCTCCCCGTGAGGTAAGGGTGAGAAGGTGGGGCAAGAGCCCACCAGATGTATGGCGACATACATGCTGTGCACACCGGAGGTTGAAAGTTCGCGTAAACCGGCGAAGCACCGACTGCGGCCATCCGTGGCCGTAAGGGCGAGAGAGGGCGACCCGCCCGAGCCGGAGGGTAGAACGATGGAGGCGTGGCGAGAGCCACGTCCTAGATCAATGGCAGGCACTGTGGCCGCAGCCCCCAACCCCTGCTGCCACAGCACAGAACCCGGCTTACCGCCCCACTGTTTCCTTTTTACTTTGCCCTCCTTCTGTTAATAATTCTTAACGGCACCCCATTTTAACAATGCATTTGCTTTGCGTTTGCACGAATAAGTGTAAATTTGTCACCAAATAGTGCAAAAGCAAAGGACTATTTTGGCCGAACAGGCCATTCAAATGCATACAATTATTTATTAACTAACTATTTATTAACTGCTTTATGAAACACAAATTACTCTCTCTCTTTGCGCTTGCTGGCGCAATGTTCATGAGCACCAGTGTTTGGGCTTTTGACCCTCCCGTGAAGCCAACGGCAGCGCCATTGGTTTATCCCGTTGAAAGCGACGCATGGGTAGCACCTGAGGTCGGAGGCACTTATTACATTTACAATGTAGGAACAGGTCAGTTCCTCGGTGCAGGTAATGATTGGGGTACGCGATGCGTGACCACAGCCACCGCTACCGGTATAGCAGAACCTAACGGCAGCACGATTAACCTTGCCACAAACGTGAGCCACATCCTGCCTTTTACTATTGAGGAGGCTGCTGCAGCAACACCTGAGGGCGATGTGGTCCTTTGGAATCTGAAACATTTGGGCACCAACAAGGCTAACAGCGGTGACGCGTTCCTCTGTCATGAGGGCAATTCTGCTTGGACTGATGGTGGCGAAAGTCGTCGCGTCGCAGATCTCAACGGCTATTGGAAGGTTGAAGCTGCCAATGATGCCTATATCCTGCGCTGTACAACCGCCAAGAAAGTGATGGACGGCGAAACTCAAGCCCAAACGGATGAAGAGACGCCTCGTCTCATCTTCAGCGACCTCACCTTTGACGAAATTCTCGGCGTGGACTTCTCCAAGACCATCACAACGACATCCAATACCTGGGCAGACAAAGCCGTCGGTGGAGCTAATAACTCTTTATGGAAGTTCATCAGCGCTGATAACTTAACCGCAGTAACGGAAATCCTTAACGGCCGCACCGCTGCAACCGAGGCTTATCAAGCACTGCTTGACGACTATGAGAAGGTTGTTGAGGCTTACAATGCAGCGATGGGCATCTACAATGCCAAAGTTTCTCTTCAAGCGACTTTAGATGCTGCCGTTGCTGCAGGTGTCAGTGAGACGGACATCAATGCCGCTGTTGCAATATATGAAAGTGAGACCGCCACTGAAGCCGAAGTCCTTGCAGCCAATACCTCTCTACAATTAACTATTAAGCTAAAGGGCGCAACGCCCCCTGTTGATATCACCAGCGTGCTGCAGAACCCCGACTTTGAAATTGGTAACATCAGTGGTTGGGAAACAAACTATGTAAGCGGCAAGCAGGCCCTGAATATTGGTTATCAAGGTGCTTCCTATACCAATGGTGAAGTTCATATCGAAAAATTCATCGAAGCATGGAAAGATAATGTATCTCCTTATGTCATTGGCGATGGCTATCTCCAGCAAACCATTTATGGACTTCCCGCTGGTAAGTACCGCTTGGAATGTGATGCCATTTCCACATATCAACACTCTGATCCCGCAGGCAGTAATCCAGCAACAGGTGTTTACCTCTTCATCCAATCTGGTGTCCTTGAAGCCAGAACAGCCCTTGCTACAGGAAATGGAGCTCCTGAACACTTTACTGTTGAATTTGACAATGATGGCGGCAAAGGAATGATCTTTGGATTGAAGACCGTCAGCGCAACCGCAAACTGGATTGCAGCTGACAACTTCAAGCTATGGTATGACGGCGAGCTGACTGAATCTCCCCACTACAAGAACCTCAAGGACAAATTAGCCGAAGTTCAAGATCAGTATAACAATGAAGACTTCGCCCATGCTTACCTCTGCCAGGATTCGCTGGAAGCTCTTGAGAAGGCTATGTTAGTAGCAGATGGCATCACCTCTAATGACACCGATGATGACTGTGATGCAGCATACGAAGCTCTTGAGAAGGCTTATACTGGTGTCCTCACTTCCATCAAGGTTTACGCGACATTGTTCCCCTACACTACTTTGAACGAGGAAGGCAGCAAGCTGGC
>CAMVUB010000069.1 GCA_947170495.1 uncultured Prevotellaceae bacterium | reverse complement strand
TGGGCAAGGACCAGAGCGACTACAAGGGCATGACCTACGAGGGCTACGGCCCCCATGGCGTCGCCGTCTTCGTGGACACCCTCACCGACAACCCCACGCGCACCGTGGCCGACGTGCGCAGCGTCTTCAACAAGTTCGGCGGCAACCTCGGCACAATGGGCTCTCTCGCCTTCCTCTTCGACCACAAGTGTGTGTTCACCTTCAAGAAGAAGGACGGCATCGACATGGACGAGCTCATCCTCGACCTCATCGACTACGGCGTAGAGGACGAGTACGACGAGGACGAGGAAGAAGGCACACTCACCATCTACGGCGACCCCAAGAGCTACGGCGCCATCCAGAAGCATCTCGAGGAGAGCGGCTTCGAGGATGTCGGCGGCGAGTTCACCTATATCCCCAACGACCTCAAGGACGTCACCCCCGAACAGCGCGAGAGTATCGACAAGATGGTCGAGCGTCTCGAAGAGTTCGACGATGTCCAGACCGTCTATACCAACATGAAACCTGAAGAGGCGTAATAAAATTAAAGAGCTTTAAGGCAACACACCTTAAAGCTCTTTTTTTTAGAAGGCTCGTTTGTAAATGGCCATCACAATGTCTGCGGGGAAGCCTTCATAGAGTTGAGACACCTTTTGTGTCTTGTGGTTGAGCAATCCATACAGGTATTGCTCGAAGCGCTGGAGGGTAGAGGCATTGTCCCGTGGCTCCGTGGCATAGGTGCCAATGCACATTCCTTTTTTAGTATCCAGAAAGGTGGCCTCGTGATTGTGCGAGAACCACCAGTAGGTATCGAAGAATAGTTTCTGTTGTTTGTGGGTGAGGACTGGCTCCACCATAAAAAGGGCCAAGCTGTTGTTGAGAAAGGGTTGTGCCGCTTCGCCCTCGCATCGCAGTCCTAACATCTGCGGATACAGCGAACGGTAATAATCTGGCGCTGCCAGCACCCGTCCAAGGATGTCATGCAGCTGTGAGCGCCGGCTCACGCCGAAGTTCTCCACAGCTGTCATGAAGGAAATGGCATCTTTCGCCGCGCGTGCCGCAGCCAGGAGGGAAGCCTTCTGCTCCTCATACCGTACATAGCCCATGCGATAGGCAAACAGGATGGCATCGATGAACAGATAGTCCGGGGGCGTTGAGAATCCCATGGCAGACATCTTAAAGGCGTTCGTAGCCCCAATCATCGATGGCCTGTCCCCAGTGGTCGTTGACGAGCTGGATGGTGCGGGGCTTGTATTCGTACTGGTTCTTCTTGTAGCCTTTCTTGCTTTCGATATAGGCGCGGATGGCTTCCTCTGACTCTTCCCAGCCGGGGAGCTGCAGCTTGGCATAGATGTTCTTGGTGGTGGCATAGGCGTCGCGCTCGAACTCCTCGAACTTCACCTCGTAGAGGTTGCCCTCGGGGATAAACTTCTTCTGCTCCTGGTAGGCTTTGTAGAGACGAGGGTAAGCGTGGATGGCGTTCATCTCGATCTCGTCGTCGCTGATGTCCTGCAGCTTCAGGGGCGCAATGGTCTGTGTGAAGAAGCTGCGTGTGCTCTCGAAGACGGTGTAGGGATTGCGCATAAGATAGATGAACTTGGCGTTGGGAAGCATCTCAACGAGGGCTTTCACGTGACCCGTGTGCGGCGGGTTCTTAGAGAGATACTGCGTGCCGCCGGTGTTCCACAGGCTGATCTTGACGATCCTCATGAACTGCTCCTGGAATTCGCGTTTCTCTGCCTCGGTGATGGTTTCGAAGGTGAGATAGCGGTCGCAGAACTCCATCATCTGACGCGGGAAGAACCAGAAGTCGTAGTAGGAGCAGGGTGTCATGTTCGTGAGTGCGAACTCCTCTTCCTGCGGCAGGTCGGGCGTCAGCTCCATCTTGTCTGTGGGACGCTGTGAAGGAATAAAGATGTTCATCATGAATTTGAAGAACGGCTGTCCGAACATCATCAGATGCGGGAATACGGTCTGATAAGTGGTCGTATGGGCGAAGTGGTCGTCCTGTGCGAAGATGTTATGCACGAAGGTGGTTCCTGAGCGCCAATGGCCCAGGATGAACAGCGGGTCGTGTTCCAGGGGCTTGTCGGCCAACAGCTTCTGATAGCGACGCTCCTGAATGGGCGCCATCAGCGAGAGCAGACGGCAGATGGACTTCGTGAAATAGTACTTCATGCGATAGCCCTTGTCGATTTCTTTGCCATCGGTCATCCGCTTGAACGTCTTCCAGTCGGCACCGATGAGGGTGTTCGCGGGCAGGTTTTCAAACTTGAGTAGTCCCATTTCTTCAATCTTTAACTTCGTTGACTTTTGTCACGACTCGGCCAAACAAGCAAGCTTGATGGTGTTCGCTGCTCCAAAAGTTCAATTTTTCAATCTTTCAATTTCTCAATATTTCACCTTCACTTCTAATCCTTGGCGCGAGAGTTCCTTGACGGCGGTCTCGATGGCGCCGTAGTGTTCCTCACCGATGCCGAGCTTCTGTAGGTCTAGGGTCGGCACGAGGTCGTTCTCGAGGGCACTCTCGTCAAGCGGAGCAATGATCATACCAACGGCAGAGGTGTTGTTGGTGATAGGATCGATGAGGATGAAGGCACCAGTCTGGCGGTTTTTGGCGTAGGCGTCGAAGAAGAGTGTCTTGGCCGTGAGGATATCAACTTGTCCGATTTCGTTGAGTTGGAATGAAGACCCACCCCCGGCCACTCCCGTAAGGGAGGGGGAAGCTGGCGCATCGGCCAGTTCCTCAAGGTTATACGGACCATTATTCACATCTATTTTACCTCTGATAGCACAGATGGTGGCGCGGGTGGTGTTGGTGTTATGCTTCAGGAAGAACTGCTTGCCGGTGTCCATCGGCTCCTCGTCCATCCACACGAGCATGGTCGTAAAATGGCGTCCCACGTTAGGAACGTTGTCGGGGTGCACAATCATCTCACCACGGCTGATGTCGATTTCGTCCTCCAGGGTGATGGTGACGGATTGTGGCGGGAAAGCCTCGCGCAACTCGCCTTCATAGGTCACGATGCTTTGAACGCGGCTCTTTTTCATGCTGGGCAGTGCCATCACTTCGTCGCCGACTTTCACGACGCCGCTGGCGACCTTACCGCAGAAGCCACGGAAGTTGAGGTCGGGGCGCAGGACATACTGCACGGGATAGCGGAAGTCCTTGTAGTTGCGGTCGGCGTGAATGGGCACAGTCTCGAGGAAGTAGAGGAGGGTAGGACCATCGTACCACGGGGTATTCGTGCTCTTCTCCACCACATTGTCGCCTTCACGTGCCGAGAGCGGGAAGCAGGTGACATCTTCGATGCCAAGGTGGTCGGTGAGCTTGCGGTACTCTGCCACGATTTCGTTGAATACCTTCTCATCGAAACCTACGAGGTCCATTTTGTTCACGGCCAGCACGATGTGCTTGATGCCGAGCAGCGATACGAGGAACGTATGGCGGCGCGTCTGCGTGATGACGCCTTTGCGGGCGTCCACCAAGATGATGGCCAGGTTGGCTGTGGAGCCGCCCGTGATCATGTTACGTGTGTATTGCTCGTGACCCGGGGTGTCGGCGATAATGAACTTACGACGGTTCGTGGAGAAATAGCGATAGGCCACATCGATGGTGATGCCTTCCTCGCGCTCGGCTTTCAGGCCGTCCAGCAGCAGGGCATAGTCGATGCTATCGCCGGCATTGCCCACTCGCTTGCTGTCGCGCTCGAGGGCTGCGAGCTGGTCGTCGTAGAGCTTCTTGGAGTCGAAGAGCAGGCGACCGATAAGCGTTGATTTACCGTCATCGACGCTGCCGGCTGTCAGCAGTCGCAGCAGGTCCTTCTTCTCGTCGGCATCGAGATAGGCTTTGATATCCAATTGGGACTCTCCCCCCAGCCCCTCCCTATTAGGGAGGGGAGTAGATACTATTGATTGATTGTTCTCACTCATATTATCTAATATATTGTATTATCATCGATTAAATCTTTATGTTATCGCCGTCGCGCTGGATCTGCTTGGAGCTGATCAGTCGGGCGACGCTGCGCGTGATGGCATTGTCGATGCGAACGGTGCGACGCTGGTAGCCGAGCATGCGGTTGGCAGCGAGCTTGATGGCATCAAGAGGCAGTGCCACTTGCTCCTTCACGACTTGCAGCACGACACGGTCAATCTCGGCATCAGGAATGTCGTCGATATCGCGTTTCTCGCCGCTCGTGCCTTTCAGCGCTGCGGGCTTGGGTGTCTTCACCTTCTCAGCCACTATCTTCGGAGCCTTCAGGTTCATGTCCTGTGTCACCTGAGAGGCTACGGGCGCATCGCTCTCGATGGCTTCTACGATGGCATCAATGACGCGCTGACGGTGTTGCAACCAATCCACGCTCCACACACGCAGGACGCGCCAGCCCAATCCTTGGAGCACCGAGGGTTGTGTGAGCTCACGGTCGCGCGCAATCTTCACCTCGTTGCGGGCGTGGTTGTCGATAAGGATGCCGAGCAGGTAACGCTCGTGGTCTTTGGGATCTACGACAGCTACGTCCACCTTGAAGGCCGAGCGGCCCACGCCCAGAGCGGTCTCATAACCGAGGTCGTTGAGGGCAGAAGCTATATCAGCGGGGAGCGCCTCGTCAGCGATGTGTCCGACGGACACATCGCTGACGCGACCACCCTCTGCATATTTCAAGAACTTCTGCAGACCCTCGACGCCAGCGGCTTGGCTGCGCTTCAGGTCAATCTGTTCTGCACGCAGCGTAGAGAAGACAATCATCTCATAGCGGGCACGTGAGACAGCAACGTTCAGTCGGCGCTCGCCGCCGCGGTTGTTCAACGGACCGAAGTTCATCGATACATTGCCATCTTTGTCTGGACCATAGCCCACGCTGAAGAGAATGATGTCACGCTCGTCGCCCTGCACATTCTCCAGGTTCTTGATGAAGATGGGCTCCTCGCTTTGGAAGGCACGCGCTTCCAGTTCTGGCTTGCCGCTGAGGGCTTCCATCAAGATATCTTCAATGAGGTTCTGCTGGGCCACCGAGAATGCCACGACACCTATGCTGCGCTTCGCGAGCTCGGCATCGGAGAGGCGACGAATGATCTCCTTTACGACAGCCTCGGCTTCGGCTCGGTTGCTGCGCTTACCACCTTTATCATAAACGCCGTCGAGTTTCACGAGCGACACCTTCTGCAGACGGTCGTCGGCTGAGGGGAAGGTGAAGAGGCGCCCGTCGTAGTACTCTTGGTTGGAGAAGGCGATGAGCGATTCGTGCTTCGAACGGTAGTGGAAGGCGAGATAGTGTGCCGGCAGTGAGAGGGCTTGACAGTCATCGAGGATGCTGTCAAGGTCGTCCAGTTCGGCATCCTCATCATCTACCTGCTGTGCGTCGAAGAAGCTGGTGGGCGGCATCTGTTTGTTGTCGCCCACGACGATGAGCGCCTTGCCACGACCGATTGCTCCGACTGCTTCGGCGGTGGGCATCTGCGAGGCTTCGTCGAAGATGACGAGGTCGAACTTCGGCCATTTCAGGTCGATGAACTGAGCCACGGAGATAGGACTCATCAGCATACACGGGCAGAGCTTCGGCAGCAGGTTCGGGATTTGATCAATGATGCGACGAATGCTGGTGCCGCGCCCGCCGTTGGCGATATTGCGCTTGAGGATGTTCACCTCGGAGCCGTTGGCGGCTTCGATGGTGATGCTGGGAATCTTAGCTGCCAGGCGGCAGTAGAGTTCCTTCTGTGTCAGCTCCTGGAAGTGTGCCGTGAGCTGGCGGTAGCGAGCGATGACATCCTCGAAGACGAGGCCGCTGAAGCTGCGCAGGGCATCGTTGTTGTCAATCATCTGCAGCGCCCATTCCTTCAGCACGACGCGCTGCAGGGCGTTGGCGGTCTCGGCGGGGCTGTGACCGGCTTCGAGATAGGCCACCACGGGTGCCCAGTCATCGCCGATGAGCGTCTGGCGCTGCGAAGACCAGCGATACCACTCTCGCCACTCGTCTTTATGTTGGAGATAGGTGGCGTAGTCGGTACCGCCGACCTGTGCGAGGTTTTCGATGAATGAGGGAATGCCGGCCTTCGTGAGGGAGGGATCAATGGTCTGCAGGCGTTTCAGGAAGGAGCCCGTGGCGAAGAAACGGGGCAGGAACCATTTCTGCTGAATGGAGCGCCAGGAGGAGATGAGACCCGAAGGAGAGCCTTCGGGAACAGTAACTGCCCCCCCAACCGTAGTGGATTGCAGCTGGCGGAGGAGGGTTTCGAGGCTGGCGAGGCTCTCGCGGCGGTCATCCTTGGGAGCGAGGCCCGTGAGGGGATGGCTGTAGGGGTGGCCCGTGACTTGGAAGACGGTTTCTAAGTCCTGAATCCGGCTGATGGCAGCTTCGAAGTCAGGGAGGGTCTTGCGACAGGCGAGCTCGATGGGGAAGTCCATGGGCGGCACCTCGGGGAGCGAGAGATAACGCTCGATGCAATCGTAGAGCGAGAGGCGCTCCGCCTCGGTGTGGTGTACGGCCTGCATATAGCCGTTGAGCTGTTGGCGCAGCGCAAAGAGCTCCTCGGAGCGTTGCTGGAAGTCCTCGCTGGGATGGCCATGAGTGACGTCCAATGCCTGTTGCAGCTGCTCCAGGAAGTGCGTCTTGGTGACTTTATTGGAATGGAGCTCTAGACAGAATGGGTCGAGACCAATCTTGGCCAAGCGCTTCTGCACGACCTGCAATGCGGCCATCTTCTCTGCCACGAACAGCACGCGTTTGCCCTGGTAGAGGGCGTTGGCAATCATGTTGGTGATGGTCTGCGACTTACCCGTTCCCGGAGGGCCATAGAGGATGAAGCTGCGGTCCTGACCGCTCTCGATGACAGCTTCTAACTGCGAGGAATCGACGCTGATGGGCGTGGCGACCTCGGCGGGTTTGGCATTGAGGTCGAAGTGATGGACGTCGATGTCCTCAGCATTGTCCTTCAAGGTCAGGCGACGCTCCACGAGGCTCTCCACGATGGGGCTTTTGAGCAGACGGTCGGCATTGCTGTGGATATCGTTCCACATCACGAACTTATTGAAGGAGAAGAGTCCGAGGACGCTCTCGTCCAGCACTTCCCAGCGCGGCTGGCTGGCAACGGTCTTGCGGATAGCGCCGAAGACCTTGGGAACATCCACGCCGTTCTCGTCGGTGGGGAGTGTGTCGAAGTTGGGAACGAGGAGCTTATATTGCTGGCGCAGGAACTCAACGAGCGTGATGTTCAGGATCGTCTCTTCATCGCGCATACGGATGAGGTAGCCGGCGCCGTTGCGGACGATGTTGACGGGCAGGAGGAGGATGGGAGCCAGACGTGGCTGGTCGCTCTTCTCGGTGACAAACCAACGGAGCATACCGATGGCGATGAAGAGGGCGTTGGCGCCGTTCTCTTCCATCGCTGTGCGGGCGCCGCGATAAAGGTTGGTCAGGACGGGTTTCAGCTCCGAGGGGGGGAGGGTAGTGGGGAGGGAGTGACCCGACGCTGATGCGACGGGCACGGTGGCTGTTCCCTCGGTATCAGCCGAAGTCTTCGCGGCTTCCTTAGGAACGATAGAGTAGCTTTCGCCCATCTGCAAGTGGTCTTCGAGATGTGCGACATCAGAGATGGCCAGCTGCAGGGCACGCTTGCCGAAGCGCGTGTTCAACAGGTTGTTGCGCAGGCTGAAATCCAACAGCTTGCGTTCCCACAGAGCCTGGCGCGTTAGCTGCCGCTCATCCACTTGCAGGGCGACTTCGTCAGAAACCCCACCCCCCTGCCCCTCCCGAGGGAGGGGAGTAGAATCATTTGTTATATTGTGGTTATTCATTAATATACTGTAAGATATCAGCTTTTGAATGTAATTACTCCCCTCCCTCGGGAGGGGTAAGGGGATGGGGTCTATACTCCCCTCCCCACGGGAGGGGCAGGGGGGTGGGGTCTTAGAAATACCCCTCCCTCTTTTTCTGTTCCATGGAGGCATCCTGGTCGAAGTCGATGACGCGCGTGGTGCGCTCGCTCTTCGTGGTCGTCATCATCTCCTCGACAATCTCCTCGATGGTGGTAGCGGTGCTCTCCACGGCACCAGTCAGGGGCCAGCAGCCGAGAGTGCGGAAGCGTACCATGCGGGGCTTCACGAGCGGACGGTACTGCTCGGGCAGACGGTCGTCGTCGGCCATGATGATGTTGC
>CAMVUB010000068.1 GCA_947170495.1 uncultured Prevotellaceae bacterium | reverse complement strand
CCAGGAAAAACAGAACCAAAACCTGTTGTGTTACCATTACACCATATCCCAATCCTAAGGCCTTTATTGCTAAAAGCGCGACAAAAGTACGCTTTTTTTATGAATCGTCATGCATAAATCCTCAACTTTTTTCATTTCGGGCTCTATTTTATGCAGAAACACGATGTAGCACCTATACCAGCGCGAAGTCCAGTTGTTTCTTATCGAGGTTAGCGCGCGCCACCTCCACACGCACAGGATCGCCGAGGGTGTAGCGATGGTGGTGACGGCGTCCGACAAGCTGGTAATTGCGCTCGTCGAACTCGTAGTAGTCATCGTCAAGGTCGCGCAGCGGCACCATACCTTCGCATTTCGTTTCGTTGAGTTCCACGTAGAGACCGAACTCCGAGATGCCCGAGATAATGCCGTCGAACTCCTGACCGAGTCTGTCGGCCATGAATTCCACCTGCTTGTATTTGATGCTGGCACGCTCGGCGAGGGCTGCAGTCTGCTCCATCTCTGAGCTCTGTTCGCACAACGCCTCGTACTTCTCCTGATTGGCAGAGCGACCGCCCTCGGCATAACGGGTGAGCAGACGGTGTACCATCAGATCCGGATAGCGACGAATGGGCGACGTGAAATGGGTATAGTAATCGAAGGCGAGACCGTAGTGGCCAATGTTAATGGTGGAGTACTTGGCCTTCATCATCGCGCGCAGGGCCACCATCTCCACGAGGTTCTGCTCCTTCTGGCCCTGTACCTCGTGCAGGAGTTTGTTGAGGTTCTTGCTGATATCCTGCTTGGATCCCGTAGTCCTGAGCTTACGGCCGAATTTGGACACGAACTGCGACAGGTTCATGAGCTTGTCCTGGTCGGGCTGCTCGTGGATGCGATAGACGAAGGTCTTCTTTGATTTACTGTTTCCACCTTCATTCTTTTTTCCACCTTTTACCTTCCCTATGCTCTCCGCCACCGTGCGGTTGGCCAGCAGCATGAACTCCTCGATGAGCTTATTGGCATCCTTGGCCACCTTCACGTAAGTGCCGATGGGATGGCCCTTCTCATCGATGTCGAAGCGCACCTCGGGACGGTCGAAATCCACAGCCCCTGCCGCAAAACGCTTCTCGCGCAACTGCTTGGCAAGGGCGTTCAAGGTGTTCAGCGCGTCCTCAAACCCTGCGGTCGGCGCGTTGGGGTCGCCGTCAAACAACTGCTGCACCTCCTCATACGCAAAACGGCGGTCGCTCTTGATGACGGTGTGTGCCAGATGCCAGTGCTTCACCTCGGCCTTCTCGTTCATCTCGAAGATGACGCTGTAGCACAACTTCTCCTCGTCGGGACGCAGGGAACAGATGAAGTTGCAGAGCCGCTCGGGCAGCATCGGGATGGTGCGATCTACGAGATAAACAGATGTCGCACGCTTAATGGCCTCCTTGTCAATGAGGCTGCCTTCGGTGACATAGTGCGAGACATCGGCAATGTGGACGCCGACCTCAAACATTTTACAATTTGACGATTTACAATTTACGATTTCTTTAAACGAGAGGGCATCGTCGAAGTCCTTGGCGTCGCGCGGGTCGATGGTGAAGGTGAGGCGGTCACGGAAGTCCTCGCGCTCGGCATAGTCCTGCGGCGTAATGGTAGCCTCAATATGGTTGGCGGCATCTTCCACTGCCTTGGGATAGGTGTAGGGCAGTCCGAACTCAGCGAGGATGGCATGCATCTCCGTTTCGTTCTCACCCGACTTACCCAATACTTCCACCACCTTGCCGATGGGGTTCTTCGAGCCTTCGGGCCACTCCATGATTTTCACGATGACCTTGTCTCCGTCTTTGCCGCCCTTGAGTTGGTTCTTGGGGATGAAAATGTCGTTGGAGAGCGTGCGGTCCTCAGTGAGCAGGAAGGCGAAGTCCTTGCGCACACTCAGCTTGCCCACAAAACTCTTGTCGGCGCGCTGCAGGATGGCGGTCACCTGCGCTTCGCGAACATGCCCGCGCCGACGGGCCATCATCTGCACCTTCACGCGGTCGCCGTCCATAGCGTGCAGCGAGTTACGCTCGGCCACCAGTATGGGTTCGCCGCCATCGTCGGGCAGGAACGTGTTCTTGCCGTTGTGCTTGCGGCGGAAGGTACCCTCCATGACGGTGGATTTCGTGGCCAGCGTGTAGCGCATCTGCGACTGCTCAATGATATAGTCGTCCATGAGCAGGTCATCCAGCACGTCCATGCATAACAACTTCGCCGGATGTGTATTGAGGTGTAACTCACGGAAGATGGTCTTAATGTCTATCACCTCCCCTGCCCGATGTTGGAAAAGGTCCATCACCAGCTCGCTCAGCATCTGCTTGTTCAGGCGTCGTGCGCCCTGCTTATTCTTGCCTTTTGTCATGGTAATATTCGATTAGTTTGTTGCAAATTAACACAAAATATTCGAGAAGGCGTGCATCTGAGCCCCATTTTTTTGCCCATTTAACCAAAATAAAGTACTTTTGCCAGCAAAATTGTCATTCATTATGAAAATCCTTGTGACAGGAGCCTCCGGCTTCATCGGCAGTTTCATGGTCAGCGACGGACTCGAGCGCGGCCACGAGATGTGGGCGGGCATGCGCCACAGCAGCAGCAAGCAATACCTCACCGACCCGCGCATCCGCTTTGCGGAGCTCGACCTCAGCCACCCTACCCGACTGCGCGAACAGCTGCAGCGCTACAAACAGGCGATGGGCGGCACGGGATGGGACTACGTGATTCACGCCGCCGGCGCCACGAAGTCCCTGAAGCGTGAAGGCTTCTTCCGTACCAACACCGAGGGCACGAAAAACCTCGTGGAGGCGCTTCGCGACTGCGATATGATGCCGAAGCGCTTCGTCTTCGTCAGCTCCCTCAGCATCTTCGGGGCAATAAGGGAAGAGAAGATCGGAACCGACGGCTCCAAGCAGCTCTACATTCCCATCTCCGACAAAGACACCCCTCGCCCCAACACCGCCTATGGCGAGAGCAAGCTGGCGGCCGAGACGTGGCTCCGTGCACAGACGGATGTGCCTTGGGTCATCCTGCGCCCCACAGGGGTCTATGGTCCGCGCGAGCGTGACTACTTCCTGATGGCGCAGAGCATCAAGCAACATGTAGATTTCGCCGTGGGCTACCAGCCCCAGGAGATCACCTTCGTGTATATGATGGACGTCGTGCAGGCCGCCCTCCTCGCCTGCGAACGACCAGCGGCCGATGTACTCCACCACGCCTACTTCCTCTCCGACGGCAACAGCTACAACAGCCGTGCCTTCAGCGACCTGCTGCAGAAGGAGATCGGCACGCGCTTCGTGCTGCATATCAAGGCACCGCTGTGGTTCCTGCGCCTCATCTGCACCGTCAACGGCACCGTATGCCGTTGGATGGGTAAACTCACGACGCTGAACATGGACAAATACCACATCCTGGCACAGCGCAACTGGAACTGCGACATCGAACCCGCCCGCCGCGAGCTGGGCTACGAACCCAAATGGAACCTCGAGGACGGTGTCCGCGAGAGTGTGAAATGGTATAAGGAAGCAGGATGGCTTTAGTTGAAGAGAGAATGAAAGGTTGTAAGGTAACATTGCTGCCAATTGAGAGGGTGTCGGCCTGGTATTGCGCACTGACCAGTGTGCTGATGGTCGTCATGATGCCACGCCTGGCAGATCCCGTGGAGATGCTGCTGACGCGTGTAGAGTGGCTGGCCCTGACTGCCGCTGTCATCGCTCTCTCCTATTACCTGACTCATTCCCCCCGCACGAAAGACTTTCAATGCACCATCTTTAACTCTCAACTCTCAACTCTCAACTCTCAACTATTCATACGCGTCCTCGCCCAGATGGCATGGCTGCCACGCTGGTACCCCGACACATATGAATTCAACCGCACACTGCCGAATCTGGACCACCTGTTCGCCGCCTATGAGCAATCGCTCTTCGGCTGTCAGCCCTCAATAGAATTCAGTCAGGCCTTACCCGGCGCGCTGTGGAGCGAGGCCTTCAATCTGGGCTATTTCAGCTACTTCCCCATGATTGCCGTCCTCGTCATCACCATCTTCATCCTAGAATCCCGCAACCCCTCAACCCTCAACCGTCCCCCTTGGGGGACCACAGGGGGCCCCTCAACCATAAACCCTCAACTCTCAACCTTCAACACTGTCGCCGCCATCATCCAGACGGCCTTCTACCTCTATTACCTTATCTATATCTTCGTGCCTGTCACAGGCCCTCAGTTCTACTTCCAGGCCGTGGGCATTGATGAGATCCTGCAAGGCCACTTCCCTGCCCTTGGCACCTATTTCAGCAGCCATACCGAGATGCTGCCGGCACCCGGCTGGACCGACGGCCTCTTCAACCATCTTGTGGCAATGGCCCATGAAGCTGGCGAGCGTCCCACGGCAGCCTTCCCCAGCAGCCACATCGGTATCTCCACGATTGTGATGATGCTGGCCTACCGCCATGCTACCCGCATCCTCCCCTATCTGTTACCTCTCTGGGGGCTGCTCTGCTGTGCCACCGTCTATATCCAGGCCCACTACGTCATCGACGCCATCGCCGGCCTCCTCACCGCCCCCCTCGCCCTCTACCTTTCCACCCTCCTTTCCCGCAAACTATAGTCCCATTGAAATCAATGAAAGAGGCGACCTCGCGGTCGCCTCTTGTCATCGTTAGTGTTCTTTTGGTTATGAAGTTATTCTAAGAACGGGGTGAAGTTTCACAACTTCGAATTGCAGGAATACTGCAAAGAGGGAAGCACTAACTGTTGTTTTATAGAAAAAGCAAAAATGAAATCATTGAAGGTGTAAAGTGTCAGTGGGTATCAACTCCGCCGAGCGGATGTCCAACGGTGTGGTCTCATCAACATTCAGCTCATCCTGTTCCTGCACGGCTACCTGTTCTTGTGCGGGCTCGGTTCGAGAACCGGTGGAGTATTCGACTGCTGTTCCCATCACCACGGCGAAGGCCAGGAAGGCTGCCACGCGATAGAGGGGGCGCAGGCGGACGTGTAGCGAGATGGGCTGCGCCTTGACGTGGTATTCACCCGTCAGCGCCAGAATGCGCTCACGGAACGATTCATCGAGGTGTGCCGCTGCCAAGTCACGCTCGGCAATGAACAATGCCTGCCACTTACGCAGATGCTCCGGCAACTCTTCCTGTGCGAAGAACTTCTTCAGGATCTGCTCCTCTTCAAGGGTTGTCTCGCCCTCGAAATAGCGGTCGATGAGCTGTTCGATGTATTTGTAGTCCATCATCTGTTGATGCGTGTTACTAAAGGGAAGACGATTGAGCGGCGCAAAAGTTACAGCGCCGTCCGATATTTAACATTCTTTAATTATGCTTGCAAGGCCTCATAACGCTGACGAATGCGTCCGCGGGCGCGGTGGAGATAGACGCGCACCTGGTCTTCGGTGAGGTTGAGCTGCTCTGCGATCTCGCGGTAGGTGAAGCCTTCTATGTCCCGCAGCCGCACGAGATCGTCCAGGGGTGGCGGGAGTTCTGCTATCAACTGATGCAGGAGGGCCAGCTGCCCTTCGGTGTCACCGGTGGGTGAGGTCGTCAGTCTCGCCGTCGTCTGTGCGTTCATCGACTCCGTGCGACTCATCTTCTTTTTCCGGTCTAATGCCAGGTTCTTACAGATCTGCGTGAGCCAGGCCTGCACATTCTCAATGCTCTCCCACTCCGCGCGTCGCTCCCAAGCCCGCAACATAGTATCTTGCACGACATCCTCGGCCTCCGTAGCATCCATGAGGATGTTGAGAGCCATGCGAAACAAACGGTCGCTGTGGGGCAGTATGTCTGTGCGAAGATCCATTGTCCATCCTCAACTATCAACTATAAACTCTCAACTCTCAACTATCACCGTTCCTCCTTGGAGGTCAGAGATATGGGTGATACGGACGGCAGCGACACCAGCACGGATGGCCGCAAAGGCATTCTCCAGCTTAGGAATCATACCGCCGGCGATGGTGCCGTCAGCCACGAGGGCTTTGAAACTCTCTTCCGTGATTTGGGGAATCAGGCTGGCGGGGTCTGCGGGGTCGCGCATGACACCGGGGAGTTCGAAGCAGTAGGTAAGGGTCGTTTTAGGCGCAACTGCGCTTAAAGCTACAGCTGCTGTCTGCGCCATCGTGTCGGCATTGATATTGAGCATGTGGCCCTGGCCGTCGTGGGTGAGAGGAGCTATGACAGGGGTGATGCCCAACTCTAGCAGGCGCATGAGCTGTGCGCCGTCGGCGCTATCGACATCGCCCACGAAGCCGAAGTCCACGCCCTCGGGCGTGATGGGACGGCGATGGGCACGGACGAGATTCATGTCAGCACCTGTAAGTCCCAAGGCATTGACGCCCCTGGCCTGCAGCTGCGCCACAATATTTTTATTGACCAGACCGCCATAGACCATTGTCACCACCTTCAGCATCTCGGCATCCGTGATGCGGCGCCCGCCTACCATCTGGCTCTCGATACCCAGCTGCTTCGCCAAGTTGGTGGCGGTACGTCCGCCACCGTGCACGAGCACCTTCGGGCCTTCAATCCTTCCGAATTCATCGAGGAGAATGGCTAACTGTTCAGCATCTTCAACTACAGCACCGCCTACCTTGATAACGTTCATTGTCAATTGTCCCTTGTCCATTGTCAATTGTAAATATCACTCCAAATACGTGTATCCATATAGTCCTGCCCTGTAATTGCTGATAAACTCCTTGCCTTCGCTCTCGGTAATCTTGCCGTCCTTCACAGCACGGCTGACCCAGATCTCCAAGCGGCGCACGAGCTTCTTGGGGTCGTACTGCACATATTCCAGTACGTCGGCTACCGTCTCGCCATCGATAATCTGGTCTATCTCATAGCCTTCCTTGGACACGGAGATGTGCACGGCATTCGTGTCGCCGAAGAGGTTGTGCATATTGCCGAGGATCTCCTGGTAGGCACCTACGAGGAAGACACCTATATAGTAATGTTCATCCGATTTCACCGCGTGCAGGGGGATATAGTTGGTCTGATGACCGCCATTCACATAGGTGGTGATCTTACCGTCGCTGTCGCAGGTGATATCCTGCAGCGTGGCACTGCGAGTGGGTTGCTCGCCAAGGCGCGCTATCGGCATAATGGGGAATAGCTGGTCGAGGGCCCAACTGTCGGGCATCGACTGGAAGAGGGAGAAGTTGCAGAAGTACTTGTCGGCCATCTGCTTGTCCAGTGCGCGCAGCTCATCGGGCACATGCTTCTGATGGTGTGCCAGCTCAGCCACCTCATGACTGATGGCCCAATAGATGGATTCTATCTGTGCGCGCGTCTTCAGGTCGATGATGCCGTGGCGGAACAGGTCAAGGGCCTCCTCGCGGATGTCCTCCGCGTCGTGCCAGTCCTCGAGCAGCGAGCGGCTGCTAAGCTTGTCCCATATCTCCGTCAGGTCATGCACCAGCTTGTGGTCGCTCTCGCCGGGTTCGAAGTCCTCCGGCATCTGCGGCGCGCAGACGCTCTCCATGACATCGACGACGAGCACGCTGTGGTGCGCCGTCAGCGAACGTCCGCCCTCGGTGATGATATTGGGATGCGGGATGCCATTCTGGTTCGCAGCCTCCACGAGCGTATAGACGCAGTCGTTGACATACTCCTGAATGCTGTAGTTGACGCTCGACTCGCTGTTGCTGGAGCGCGTGCCGTCGT
This sequence comes from uncultured Prevotellaceae bacterium, assembly GCA_947170495.1. GTDB lineage: Bacteria > Bacteroidota > Bacteroidia > Bacteroidales > Bacteroidaceae > Physcousia. Next base: position 687 of record CAMVUB010000068.1, on the reverse strand, counting down.
AATCGACGCCCAAACCGCCACCGCAGTCGATGAACTCGATGTTGAAGCCCATCGCATGGAGTTGCACATAGAACTGTGCCGCCTCGCGCAGCGCCGTGGAGATACGACGTATCTTCGTGATCTGGCTACCGATGTGGAAGTGCAGAAGCTTCAGGCAGTCGCGAAGCCCCATTTCATCGAGCATTTGCAGTGCCATAAGGAGCTCGGAGCTGTTCAGTCCGAACTTCGACGCATCGCCGCCGCTCTCGCTCCACTTACCGCTGCCGTTGGCTGCCAGCTTAATGCGGATGCCGAGGTTGGGACGCACGCCTAAGCGCTGGGCCGTCTCGGCGATGATCTTCAGCTCCGGCAGTTTCTCGATGACGAGGAACACGCGCTTGCCCATCTTCTGCGCCAGCAGTGCCAGCTCAATGAAGTTCTGGTCCTTGTGACCATTGCAGATGATGAGGCTGTCGCTGTCCATGTTCGTGGCCAGCACGGCGTGCAGCTCGGGCTTCGAGCCCGCTTCCAGTCCCAGGTTATAGCGTTTGCCGTGGCTGATGATCTCCTCCACGACGGGTCGCATCTGGTTCACCTTGATGGGGAAGATGATGAAGTGCTCCGCCTGGTAGTTATACTCCTTGGCAGCCTTGCGGAAGCACTCGTCGGTCTTCTCGATGCGGTTGTCGAGGATGTCGGGGAAGCGCA
>CAMVUB010000067.1 GCA_947170495.1 uncultured Prevotellaceae bacterium | reverse complement strand
GCTACCACGCTCCCACCATCTACTTCCCCCTCCTCTTCCATGAGAGCCTCATGATCGAGCCAACGGAGAACGAGAGCAAGGAGACCATCGACGCCTTCATCGACGTGATGCATAAAATCGCTGACGAAGCCAAAAGCGACCCTGAACTGGTCAAGAGCGCTCCCCACAACACCCCCATCGGCCGTGTCGATGACGTGCTGGCGGCCAAGCAACCCGTAACAACGTATTGGAAAAGCATAGAAGCATGACAGACCTCCTTATCATCGGCGCAGGCCCGGGTGGCTATAAAACCGCCCTCCACGCCGCTAAGCACGGGCTCAAGGTGACCATCTTTGAGGCGGCACACGTAGGTGGCACCTGCCTCAATGTTGGTTGCATCCCCACGAAGACATACGTGCATTCCACCTCTTTTGCCGAAGCCATCGAGCGCCAGCCGCAAGTGGTGGAGCAGCTTCGCGGTGGCATCGAGACCTTGCTCTCGCATCCCAATATTACATTGGTACGCGAGAAAGCGAAGTTTGTAGATGCCCATACCATCGAGACCTCCTCGGGGGAGCTTTGGAAAGGGGCTAACATCATCATTGCCACAGGTTCCGACAGCAAGCTCATCCCCGTACCTGGCATTGACAGCTCAAACGTAGTCGATTCCACGGGTCTGCTCCAACTCGACACCCTCCCCAAGCGCCTCTGCATTATTGGTGCAGGAGTCATCGGTATGGAGTTCGCCAGCGTCTTCAACCGCTTCGGGTCTGAAGTCACGGTCATCGAGTTCCTCAAGGAATGTCTGCCCGCTCTCGACAGCGACATCGCCAAGCGTCTGCGCAAACAGATGGAGAAGCAGGGTGTAACGTTCTATATGGGGGCTGGGGTGAAAGGTCTCACCCCCAGCCCCTCTCCCATGGGCGAGGGGAGGCTGACAGTCACCTTTGAGCAGAAAGGCAAGGAACTCTCAGTGGAGGCTGATGTCGTCCTGATGGCTACGGGGCGCAAGCCCCGTACCGAGGGATTGAACCTCGAAGCTGCTGGTATCACCTTAGCCCCCAACGGCACGATTCCCGTCGATGAGCATTTCAAAGTCTCCCCTCGGGGAGATTTAGAGGGGGCCACCATCTTCGCCATCGGCGATGTCAACGGGCGTCAGATGCTGGCTCATGCCGCTGAATACCAAGGTCACCACGTCGTGAACCACATCCTCGGCATCGAGGATCATATCCGCTTCGACATCATGCCCGCCGCCATCTTCACCACACCTGAAGCCGCCTGCGTAGGCCCCAGCGAGGACCAGCTGAAGGAACAGGGCACACCCTTCGAGTGCCACAAATCCTTCTACCGCGCCAACGGCAAGGCCTTAGCGATGAACGAGACAGAGGGCATGGTGAAGCTGTGCACCGAACCCGGTGAGGGCCGCATCCTCAGCGCCCACATCTTCGGAGCCCATGCCGCAGACCTCGTGCAGGAGGTGACCGCCTACATCACCCTCGGCGCCACCCTGCGCCGACTCCGCGAGACGGTGCACATCCACCCCACCCTCTCCGAAGTCCTCATCGAAGTCAACTAACCGCACGTTCCTCCCCACTTCCGATGTCAGGGAAATTTTTCCCCGACATCGGAAGCTTCGTCTACAGACACAGAAAGGGCTAATGACAGCGAAGGGAATACTCAAAATATAGAACACCTGTTACTGTCTTTTCACCTCTGATGATTTCCTGCGTTTCAGAAACAATACGCCCGTCTTGATAAAGATAGCTAAAGTGGTCAAGAGTCCTGTCCCGCTCCTGTGTTTGCTGTAAGTATATGGGCTTACGGCCAAACCATTGCAGGAGAGGAATCCAATCGTTCCACACAAGATTACTGCGTGCATCAATGTACAAGTCGTTCGGCAAGTTTGTATAAGTGTAGGTAATGTCTGGCTGACCACCTGGTTGTGCGTACTTCATAACACATCCATCTTGCCACACCAGTGTTCCCCGCCTTTGCCATTGGCTCCACTTCCCCGTTCCCTGACTTGATTTCATGCTTAGCTCTGTCAGTTGTCCATCGTCATCATACTTATACCAAAGAACAAACCACTGTTGAATATGGCCATCTGCTATCAAATGACGATGGATGCTATCTACCCTTTGTTGCTTGTTCAAGAACAAGGTGTCTCTATAATCCAGTTCTCTGTTATTCGTTCCCCATTCCCCCTCACGATGATACACACTCCGAGAGAAAATTAACCCATCCGTCAGCACATAGGAATAATCCCGTTCCACATTGTACCGGGTGTTCTCCGACAGTGTGTCCTTCTCTTCACTATGAGAGACTTGCCCTTGTTCGTTATAAGTAAAATGAAGACTTTGCTTATCCGTCAATATGGCTGCCAGCTGGTAAGATTGTTCAACTACAGAAGGTTCTTCCTTTTCGCTGTCGTCTGCATCACTACAAGAACTGGCAAAGGTCATAACAGAAAGGAGGCAAAGAACTTGAGGCATTTTCATACTACTGCACGATTTATTGTTTCCTTATTATCTAACGACTCAGCTTGCATTTTATTATTAGCCATACGCCATAAAAAGAAAGAAGATGGAAAAACGATGCGATGGTCCTGGAACGTACAGGGAAGTCCTTTGCCGAGTGTGCAAGGTAGTGCGCAAACAGAATTCGCGAAGGAGAAGGCAGAATGAGGCTGCAAAATAGCCGTATGTTACATAAGGACATAAGTTTGTTATATTTGTGAAACGACAGAAGCAGGGAAGGACGTACCTTTGCCGCAGATTTTGTATAACCTCGGTAAAAAGACATGACAGTATGGAAAAACGAGCTACTCTTTTGATTCTTCTGATGGTGATGACGTTTGGCGTCCGTGCCATCACAGTGACAGACACGCTATTCAACCGGTCGGTACATGAGCAGGACTTCGCCTTTGGTGCAGATGTTAGTTTCGTTCCGCAGATGGAAGGCTGGGGCACGAAGTGGCTGGATAAGGATGGCCGGCAGAAAGACATCCTCCAGATACTGAAAGAACAGGGCATCAATAGTGTGCGACTGCGCGTGTGGACAGTGGGCAGCGGTGCCAGCAGCAAGGCGGAGGTCGTCGGCATGTGCAAGCGAGCGAAGGCGAAAGGGATGAGCGTAATGATAGACTTCCACTACAGCGACACGTGGGCAGACCCAGGAAACCAGACCATTCCATCGGCATGGACAGACCATTCCGTGGATGCCTTGGCAAAGCACGTTTACGACCACACGAAGGATGTGCTCTCCGCCATCAAGGCAGCCGGAGTGGTGCCCAAGTGGGTGCAGGTGGGCAACGAGACGAAGCGTGGAATGCTGTACCCCGTTGGCCAGACCAACCAGGGAGGCTCGGTGGCTTTCGCGAAGTTCGTTCAGGCGGGCTACGATGCCGTGAAGGCTGTGGACTCCACGATGCAGGTAATCGTACATCTGCCGGATGGCCATGATAATTCGCTCTATCGTAGCATCTTCGACGGGTTGAAGAAAAATGGCGCCAAGTGGGACATCATCGGGCTGTCTGCCTACCCTCGATGGTCGCACCTGGACGGACCTACGATGATCACGAAGGTGATGGCAAACATCAATGACCTGAAGTCACGCTACAAGACCCCATGTATGGTCGTGGAGACTGGTCACTATCCGAAAGAGGCTGTGGTGGGGAATCAGTATTTAGTGGGTGTGATGGACAGGATGATCAAGAATGGTGACCTGGGCTGTTTCTACTGGGAACCAGAATCCATGGGCGGCTACGATATGGGTGCTTGGGACGAGGCCACGAAGCGGCCCACGGTGATGATGGATGCGTTCTTGGGCGTGAAACACACGGAGGTAAGTTGGATGATGAAGGTACGTATGCTCTCACCGACGGCGGGGCTGAGTGTAGATGAGGGAGAAGTGGAACTCCAGACGCGCGTGCAACATCAGCGTAAGAACCGTATTCAGTCGGTGGAATTCCATCTGGACAAGAAGAAAGCCGGAACGTTTAAGGCCGAAGATATGAGTGCTATAGGAAGTACGGCCACCATTCCCTTTGTCCTGGAGGACGTTCCAATAGGCGTTCACACGGCTTGGGCTAAAGCCACAGACACCTCAAAGAACACCCAGGTGAGTGACACTGTGACGTTCTTTGTGGGGCGCTCAGCGCTGCTGGACGAAGGTATCGTGGAAAACGGGGAGCAGAAGGGTGGAATAGAGCGTTGGGGTATGGCCGTGACAGAGGCCGGTGCCTATCGTCTGCTATTCCAATATGGCAGTCCGGCTCTGCGAGGTGGTGAGTTGAGATTGAACGGCGACAGCATCGCGAAAGCCTACTTCCAGAAGAATACCGATGCTTACCAGTCCTTCGACATCGTAATCCCAGAACCTGGCAGTCATTTGCTGGAGCTTGTCGCCACAAGCAAAACGGGTCTGCCGCTCATATCCTCGTTGCGCGTCTTTCCATTGGAAGGTCAGGCTCTCCCCACAGCTGCCGATGTGACGGGTGTTGGTTCGAGGTCTGGAGAAGAGGAGGATGCGATGATGGATGTCTATACGTTGGGAGGTGTGTTAGTGAGGCAGGCACCTCTGTCTCAGTTAGGAATATCTTTGGGACAACGGTCGTCGGCTGTGGTCGTTCTGCCAAACTGTGTGGGTGGCACGCCATACATCGTTCGAAAGCAACGGCTGAAGTAGCTAACCGAGGAAAAGCCCGTGTCGTAGCTGACTTCCGTGACGGACAGATGTCCCTCGCGCAGGAGCTCTGCTGCGCGGCGCAGGCGTATGGTGCGTATGAACTCCGAGGGCTTTTGTCCTGTGGCAGACTGAATCTTGCGATAGAAGGTCATTCTGCTCACGGCGAGGTCGTTGCAGAGCTGTTCCACTCCGTATTCGTCTTTGTCAATATGATTCATGACAAGGGCTATGGCTTTCTGTAGCCATTGCTCTTCGGCGCTAAGTAGAGGAGCTGCTTCGTCTTGCGTCGAAGGGCCAGACGTTTGCGGCGATAGTGATGTTTCCCGAACACCCTCCCGGATGGAATCGAGGAACCTACGGCGCTGCTTCCTTAATATATAATAATGTATCATCAACGCCAGTAACAATGCTACAATAATTAGGTAGATGAGGCACATCCACCAGGCCGTGAGCCATCGTGGCAGGCGCTCAACGACCAAGTCTCTCTCGGGGTGGCTCCATCGCTGATATGGTCGGGTCTCTGCAAGCTCTATGACGTAGGTACCTGGAGCCTCACGGCTCTGCTGGCGCAGGGTGTGACGCAGGGGGTCGTAGAGTCGGACGTAACGCTCGAAGACGAGAAGCATTCGCTGGAGGCTGTCGGTCTGCAGGGCAAGCAGGGCGTCTCCGTATTCGTTTGAGGCGTAATCGTCGGTGCTGAGGTTGCCTTCCTTGAAGGTTTGTATGACTCCGTAGATGCTTCCAAGCCAGAGTGTACCGTCTGCCGAAAAGGTCATGGCAGCGATGTCGGCAAGATCTGGAAGTACGACTTCTTCGGGCGCGAAGGGTTGCTGCTGGCGGCGTATATCTTGTCCTGTGCTGAACCAGAGTCGCCCAGTGGAATCGAAGGCGAAAGCAGCAGGACGCTGAGAGAGTCCTCTGGCGGTTCGCAGGGAATCCGCAAGGAAGGGTGATGAGGGTTGTGCTTGGTACCAAGGCTGCTGTGAGGCTGTTGCAAGGACGAAGCAGTCCCCCATGCCATCGGCCACGAGCAGTCGCCCGTTGTTGTCGAAACGTTCGTGGCTCAAGGAGAGCGACTGGTGGAAAGGTATGGAGACTGGGGTGGAGACAGAGTCGGAGGTCAGGTTGGGTTGATAGAGAACAGTGCCCATGCCGAATGTGCTGATGAGCAGTCCTTCTCCAGAGGGATTGTCGGCAATGTTCGTGGGCGAAACCTCGAGGGGCCAGGGGGCAGGTTGCAGGCGTCCGTCGGAGAGTTGCAGTAGCCCGCCTTGCCACTGGGAGGCCCAAATACGTCCGTTGGTATCTTGGTGGAGCCGGAAGATGTATTTGTCGCCGGCGGGATAAGTGTTGAGGAGATGCCCGTCGGAGGAGAACTCAAAGACTTTCTTATTGGCCGTGATCCACCAATGTTCATCCTTCGTGACCATGACATCATCGACTCGTTTGTCGTCCACCTCGCTGAGGTGGCGAATGTTGTAATCACTCTTATCGAGGACATAGGCTCCGTGGAAAGTACCAATAATGATGTGCCTTCCTGCCGCAGCCAAACTGGCGACGTTGTTGCTGCCAAGGAGGTCGGGGTGTCGGGCATCATTGCGGAAGACTGTCATCTGGCACCCATCGTCGCAACAGACACCTCCGCCCTCCATGGCATACCATAGGAATCCCTCTTCATCCTGGACGATGCAGTGTACTCGCGGTGATGGCAGCTGATCCTGGTTTGGCAGTTGCAATCGTTGGGAGGTTTGTGCGCTAAGGTATGGATGCCAGAGAACGATGGTGCAGAGCAGGATGAAGCAGTATCTTGGTTTCATTAGGGGATGCTTGTAGTGTGAATGTGTGGACAAAAGTAGCAAAAATAATTGGGGAGCGGAATGAATTGTTCAAAAAAGACAGAATATGGTGCGTTTTGTTACATTTTTGCAATGAATTGTTAGGATATTGCAACCCTAATCGGTTAATTATTGCGACCTTTGCAGCACGAAAACTCATCAAACCCATTTATTCTAACATTATGAGAAAAACGTTCGATAGCCCCCATGTGAAGATGCCACCGAAGGCTGACATCTAAATCAGGGACAGCCGCTATCTCACCGAGAACTGACAAATATCACATAACAATCTCTCTGAAAGTATGAAAAAGACATGGATTTCCCTATTGCTGCTGGCGCTATCGCTGATGGCGGGCGCACAGAGCACCACAAAAGATTTTGTGAAGGGAGCCGACGTGGGATTTCTCACGGGGCAGGAACGCCGTGGAGTGAAGTTCCACGATCGCAACGGGCAGGAACGCGAATGCCTGGAGCTCCTGAAGAACGACTACCAGATGTCCGCCATCCGCATGCGCGTCTGGGTCAATCCACGGGGCGGAGACTGTGACAAGAACACACTGCTGGCAATGGCACGCCGCGTGAAGGCGCTGGGCATGGACCTCATGGTGGACTTCCACTATGCCGACTCATGGGCCGACCCCACCAAACAGCCCATCCCTGTAGCATGGCAGGGACACTCGTATAAACAGATGCTGCAGGATGTGCGGGAGCACACCATCGACGTCCTCTCGCTGCTGAAACAGAACGGCATCGAGCCCCGCTGGGTGCAGGTGGGCAACGAGACGGCCAACGGACTGCTGTGGCCCATGGGACATATCGAGAAGAATCCCAAGCAGTATGCAGGTTTCATACGTGCCGGCTACGATGCCGTGAAGGAGGTGTTCCCGCAGGCTACGGTCCTCGTACACCTGGACCGAGGCCACAAGCAGAGCCTCTATGACTGGAACCTCGACATCATCAAGAAGTACGGAGGTAAATGGGATATGATTGGAATGTCACTCTATCCCTACTGGGCCACGAAGGGAGGCACACCCGAACAAGACAACCAAATCATCACCGACTGCATGGCTAACATCCGCCACTGCAGCGAGAAATATGGGTGCGACGTGATGATCGTGGAGACCGGCTTTGAGGTCGATGAGCAGCATCCGGAGAAGATGGAGGAGGGACGCCGCCAGTTGGCGCGCGTCATCCGTGAGGCTCGCACGGCCACCAACGGCCATTGCCGCGGCGTCTTCTACTGGGAACCGCAATGCCTGCCCGGAGGCTACAAGTTGGGAGCCTTCGACCACAATGCCGCCCCGACAGCCATCATGGAAGGTTTCGTGGAGGTCAGCCGCAATGAAATCAAGATTACGGAGAACATCAACTACCGCTCCCCCTACCCTTCCTGCGTCCTTGATTTGGCACAGCCCCTCTTCGGTCCGCAGAAGAACCGCCCTGCCATCCTCATCATCCACGGCGGCGGATGGAGCGCAGGGTCGAAGAACGACATGGTTTACCGCACCCTCATGGTGGACTATGCCCTGAAGGGCTATGTCGTCTGCAACATGAACTACCGCTTGGTGCAGGAAGCGCCTCTGCCCGCCTGCATCGAGGACGTGCGCTGCGCCATCCGCTGGATGAAGGCGAATGCCGCAGAACTGGGCATCGACCCCTCGCGCATCGGCACCTATGGTCACTCTGCCGGCGGACATCTTTCGCTCATGGCGGGTGTGGCAGCCGCGAGCACATCTTTCAACGACGATGCCGACCCATGGAAGGATTACGACTGCTCAGTGGCCTGCTCGGCAGGCGGTGCTCCTCCTACGGAAATCGGACGCGCCGGCGAGTGGGCCGACCATACGGAGTGGTGGCCCATCGGCTACATCGGGGCATCGGAGACGCCCTTCCTCGTGCTGCAAGGAGGCGAGGATCCCATCGTGCGGCCCAACCTGACCGAAGACTGGGTCACGAAGATGCAGCGGGCTGGCGCACAGGTGGACTATGTGAAGGTCCACGGCCAGCACGGCGTGGCCTTCGACCAGCAACTGGAGTTCACCCGGCCGGCCCTGGACGCCTTCTTCGCACGCCACCTCCGGCACGACGACCCCAGCGTCAGTTTCGAGCAGATGAAGGTGCCTGAGTACGGCGGCAGCGGACCTCACAAGGCCGTGGCCGTGCGGGAGAAGACGCTGCCGGACTACGTGGTGTATAGGCCTATGAACCTGGATGCCGCCATGATTACTGGCCAGCGAGGTCTGTTTGGACGCGGCGAGGTGAAGCGGGAACAGCTGCCCGTGCTCATCTTCTGCAACGG
>CAMVUB010000066.1 GCA_947170495.1 uncultured Prevotellaceae bacterium | reverse complement strand
TGGGTGGTGGAGGTGACGATGTGGGCGTACATCACAGGGTTGTCGAGCAGACCTGCGGCAATGAGGCCGGCGGGGTGTGCCATATCGACCATGAAGAGGGCGCCGACCTTGTCGGCAATCTCGCGCATGCGCTTGTAGTCCCACTCACGGCTGTAGGCGGAGCCGCCGCCGATGATGAGCTTGGGCTTGTGCTCCAAAGCGAGCTGCTCCATCTCGTCGTAATCGACGCGGCCGGTCTCCTTGTTGAGGTTGTAGCCGACGGGGCGGTAGATGATACCGCTGGTGTTGACGAGCGAGCCGTGGGAGAGGTGGCCGCCGTGGTCGAGGTTCAGACCCATGAAGGTGTCGCCGGGATTCAGGCAGGCGAGGAAGACGGCGGCGTTGGCCTGTGCGCCGGAGTGGGGCTGCACGTTGGCATACTCGGCGCCGAAGAGCTGGCAGAGGCGGTCGATGGCCAGCTGCTCCACCTTATCTACAACCTGGCAGCCGCCATAGTAGCGGTGGCCGGGGTAGCCTTCAGCATATTTGTTGGTGAGGGGTGAGCCCATGGCCTCCATGACCTGCGGGCTTACGAAGTTCTCGGATGCGATGAGCTCGATGCCGCGTTCCTGACGCGCGCGCTCCTGTTGGATGAGATCAAAGATGATGTCGTCTCGTTTCATAGTTATACTAGTTTTACTTGTTTTAGTTCTTGCTCGTGGTTGCAGTAGTGGCAACGGATGGTGCCATGCCGCTTGTCGACCACATGGAAGAGTGTTTGCATTGGTTCGTTGTTGGTGATGCACTTGGGGTTGTCGCAATGGACGATGCCGCGCAGCTCTGCGGGGAGCGAGACGGGGCGCTTCTCCACGACCTCGTAGTCACGGATGATGACGAGGGTCACGTCGGGGGCCACCACGGAGAGCTGGTTGAGTTCCTCGTCGGTGAAGAACTTGTCGGCAATCTTGATGATGCTCTTTGTGCCCATCTTATTGGACTTCAGGTTGAAGCCGATGGTCACCTTGCTGGTCATCTGGTCGAGATGCAGGAGGTTGATGACCTCGAAGAGTCGGTCGCAGGGGATATGGTCGATGACGGTTCCGTGGTCGAGGGCGGAGACAATCAAGGAACGGGAGACCCCACCCCCCTGCCCCTCCCGAGGGAGGGGAGTAGAATCATTTGTTATATTGTGGTTATTCATATTAATTTGTATGAAAGATTATAAATGGTTTTGAATTCTTGGAGGTAATTACTCCCCTCCCCACGGGAGGGGCAGGGGGGGTGGGGTCTTAGATGATTGTCTTATCCCTTTGGATGTCGTCGAGGGTGATGCCGAGGGTGTCGCAGATGATGGCCTGGCGGGCATAGAGGCCGTTGCGGGCCTGCTGGAAGTAGTAGGCGTGGGGGTCATCGTCGATACTGTATTCAATCTCGTTGACACGGGGCAGGGGGTGCAGGATGCGCATATTGTCCTTGGCCTTGGCGAGCATGTCGAGCTTGAGGAGATAGCGGTCCTTGACGCGCTCGTATTCCATGAGGTCGGTGAAGCGCTCTCGTTGCACGCGTGTCATATATAATATATCCGCGCGCGCGATGACGTCGGCGTCGAAGTCCTGGTGTTCGACATATTTGATGCCGTGCTCGCGGCAGTATTCCTTGTAGAGCTCGGGCATCGCCAGCTCATCGGGGGCGATGAAGTGGAAGGTGGGGTGGAAGTGGCGCATGGCCATCAGCAGGCTGTGCACGGTGCGGCCGTACTTGAGGTCGCCGACCATGTAGATGTTCAGGTTGTCCAGTGTGCCTTGTGTCTGATAGATGGTGTAGAGGTCGAGCATCGTCTGCGAGGGGTGCTGGTTGGCGCCGTCGCCGGCGTTGATGATGGGCACCGGGGCTATCTCGCTGGCATAGCGCGCCGCGCCTTCGAGGTAGTGGCGCATGACGATGACGTCGGCATAGTTGCTGACCATCATGATGGTGTCCTTGAGCGTCTCGCCCTTGGTGCCGCTGGTCACCTTGGGATCTGCGAAGCCAATGACGCGGGCGCCGAGGCGGTTGGCGGCGGTTTCAAAACTGAGGCGCGTGCGCGTGCTGGGCTCAAAGAAGAGCGTAGCCACGATGCGCCCTTGCAGGAGGAGGCGGTTGGGGTGCCGCTCAAACTCCTGGGCCATTCGTATGAGATACTCTATTTTCTCACGCGAATGTTCGGCGATGGTAACGAGACTTCTATTCATAGGGGGGTGGTATCACTGAATCTTTTTGCAAATGTAGGTGAAAAGATTGAAACCACCGCCACACAAATTGTGAATAGTTATAAAGATGAGGCAAAATATATAACTTTTCTTGATTTCAGTAGGCTGTTTTGAGAGAAATGACGTATATTTGCAACCCATTTCGAATAGAAAATCGATGCGTAAGAAGTTCTTTATTACGATATGGACCGTTTTCGTGGCGGTCATTCTTTTTGTGGTCATCGCCTTTTGGGCGATTGCCAAGGGCTTTATCGGCTATATGCCGGACCTGAAGGACCTGGAGAACCCTGTGAACAAATTCGCTTCGCAGGTGTTGACGGCCGACGGCAAGTTGCTGGGAACATGGAGCTACCAGCGTGCGAACCGTATCTTCGTGGACTATAGCGATATCGCTCCTTCCACTGTGCAGGCTTTGGTGGCCACGGAGGATGTACGCTTCTACGAGCACTCCGGTATCGATTTCAAGGCTCTGATGCGTGCCATCGTCAAGCGCGGTCTCATGCGTCAGAAGAATGCGGGCGGTGGCAGCACCATCACACAGCAGCTGGCGAAGCAGCTGTACTCCGAGACGGCACACTCCGCCATGGAGCGCCTGCTGCAGAAACCCATCGAATGGGTTATCGCCGTGCAGCTGGAGCGTTTCTATACGAAGGAGGAGATTGTGTCGATGTACCTCAACTACTTCGACTTCCTTCACAACGCCGTGGGCTTGAAGACCGCAGCCAAGACCTATTTTGGCAAGGAACCGCAGGAGCTCACCGTCAACGAGAGTGCGTTGCTGATAGGGTTGTGCAAGAATCCGTCGTATTTCAATCCCGTCCGCTTCCCGGAGCGCGCGCTGGAACGCCGCAATGTCGTGCTGGGACAGATGCTCAAGGCCGGCTATCTCTCGCAGGAGGAGGTCGATACGCTGGAGAAGCAGCCGCTGGCGCTGAACTTCCATCGCGTGGACCACAAGGAGGGCGAGGGCACCTATGTGCGTGAATACCTCCGCACGATTCTCATGGCACAGAAGCCCGACCGCAGCAAATACGCCTCCTGGCAGCATCAGAAATTCTACGAGGACAGCCTGGCATGGGAAGATGACCCGCTCTATGGCTGGTGCAACAAGAACCGCAAGAAGGACGGTTCCACCTATAACATCTATTCCGACGGTCTGAAGATTTACACGTCGATCGACAGCCGTATGCAGCGCTATGCAGAGGAGGCGATGTATAATCATGTGGCCAAGTACCTGCAACCGCTCTTCGATGCCGAGCGCAAAGGGAAGGCGAATGCGCCCTATGCCGCGGGCATCAGCATGGAGAAGGTGCAGCAGAACCTCAAGCGTGCGATGCAGCAGAGCGAGCGTTATATCATGATGCACAAAGCCGGCGCGTCGGATGCGGAGATAGAACGGGCATTCAATATGCCTGTGGAGATGACCGTGTATGCTCCCGGCGGGGACATCGACACGACGATGACGCCCATGGACAGCATCAAGTACTATAAGAGCTTCCTGCGCTCGGGCTTCGTCTGCATGGACACGCGCAACGGACAGGTGAAAGCCTACGTGGGCGGCCTCGACTACCGCCATTTCCAATACGATATGGCAGGCATGGGACGCCGGCAGGTGGGATCGACCATCAAGCCCTATCTCTATGCGCTGGCCATGGAGAACGGCTGGACACCGTGCGATGTGGCACCGAACGTGCAGACGACCTACCACGTCGGCAACCAGACCTGGACGCCCCGCAACGGTAGCCGTGCGCGCTACGGCGAGATGGTGACGCTCAAGTGGGGCCTGGCACAGTCCAACAACTGGATATCGGCTTATCTGATGAGCCAGCTGAATCCCCGCGCTTTCGTGCGACTGTTGCATGAATTCGGCATTCTGAACCAGGACATACATCCTTCGATGTCCCTCTGTCTGGGACCGTGCGACATCTCGGTCATCGAGATGGTGTCGGCCTACACGGCCTTTGCCAACCACGGTATCCGCACTGCTCCGCTCTTCGTGACCCGCATCGAGGACAGCGAGGGCAATGTGGTGGGTGAGTTCTTGCCTCGCATGAATGAGGTCATCAGCGAGGAGAGTGCGGCCAAGATGATCGTGCTCATGCGCGGTGTCATCGACGGCGGTACGGGTTCTCGCATGCGTTTCCGCTATAATGTCACGGCACCCATGGGTGGTAAGACCGGAACGACCAATGACAACTCGGATGGCTGGTTCGTAGGTTACACGCCCTCACTGGCTTTCGGCGCATGGGTTGGCGGCGACGAGCGCGACGTGCACTTCAACAGCATGGCTTACGGACAGGGTGCTTCGGCATCGCTGCCCATCTGCGCTGCCTTCATCAAGAATGTGCTGGCAGACCCGTCGCTGGGGTACTCAGATACAGAGCCTTTTGAGATGCCTGCGGGCTTTGACCCGTGCAACACCTCGTTCAATGCTGACGACGATGAATCGGAGGAACAGGTAATGGGTCTCGATAATCTGGACAATGAGACACCGCTTACGCAGTAGCAAGCTCGGCCACGGCAGCCTTCACATAGTCGCGCTCCCAATCCTCGGGCTTCAGGATCTTGCCGTCCAGTGACAAGAGGTCGAGGTCAATCTTGACGATTCCCTCTTCCACATCCTGTTGTCTGCGACCGAGCTCGCGTTCAATGCCTTTCAGCAACGAGCGGATGAGGGTAGGAGGTACCATCGTCTCAATCAACGCCACCTGATTGGTGAAGGGACGAGCGCTTTGAATATCAATGGGTTCCGTCTGTACCATCTGACTAAAACGCTGCTCGCCACGGAAGGCGATGCCCAGCTTGCGACGGACAGATTGCAACAACAATGAAGCGCATTCGACATTGGTGCCTAAACCGATATAAATGGTATGCTTGCTCATTCTGACTGCAAAGGTACAACATTTTTATCAAAAGACCAACAAAAAAGATTAAAAAAATATAAAAATGAGTTTTATAGGAATAATTCCCGCCCGTTACGCCTCCACGAGGTTCCCTGCAAAGCCCCTGGCGATGCTTGGTGGAAAGACCGTCATAGAGCGTGTCTATCGTCAGGTGGAAGGACAGCTGGACGATGCCGTGGTAGCCACGGATGATGACCGAATTCGCGAGGCGGTGGAAGCCTTTGGCGGTAAGGTGGTGATGACCGGAACGCATCATAAGAGCGGTACGGATCGTGTGCAGGAGGCCTATGAGAAATGGGGACGGACCTTCGACGTCATCGTGAATGTCCAGGGCGATGAACCGTTCATCCAGCCCTCGCAGCTGCAAGCCATCAAGGCCTGCTTCGCCGATGCCTCCACGCAGATTGCCACGTTGGTGAAGCCCTTCACGCCTGCTGACGGCCTCGCCGCCCTGCAGAATCCCAACAGCCCCAAGGTGGTGGTGGATGACCAGATGCGCGCGATGTATTTCAGTCGCAGCGTGATTCCTTACCTGCGTGGCGTGGAGCCGGAGGCGTGGTTGCAGCAGCACACCTTCTACAAGCACATCGGCCTCTATGCCTATCGTCCCGAGGTGCTTCGCGCGATCACCTCGTTGCCGCAGTCACCGCTGGAGAAAGCCGAGAGTCTGGAGCAGCTCCGCTGGCTGCAGGCAGGCTACCGCATTCAGGTCGGTATCTCGGAGGTCGTGACCATTGGCATTGACACCCCCGAAGACTTGCAAAGGGCTGAGGAATTCCTGAAGACCCACCCCCAACCCCTCCCTTGAGGGAGGGGAGAGCCTCCGGATAGTGAGAGTCTCAGGGGAGTTTCGGGATGGTATTTGACTTGATTTAAATAATAAACATAAACTCTAAAAAGAATGACCCTATAAACCTTTTATGCGCCAGCCCTACTCCCCTCCCTCACGGGAGGGGTTGGGGGTGGGTCTGTTGGGGGACGGGTCTGCTATTTAATATATGCCAGATACAAATCGCCGTCCGCGTACACGGACAAAACAGGTTGCGGTACCCACTGAGGACGCCTTTGGACATCAGCAACCTCAGAATATCGAGATGGAGCGTGCCGTCATCGGTGCCATGCTCATCGAACAGGATGCCTATTCGCTGGTGAGTGAGATCCTGCGTCCGGAGAGCTTCTATGACCATCGTCACCAAGTGTTGTTTGACGCTGTGCGTTCGTTGAGTGCACAACAGCGCCCCGTTGACATCCTCACCATTCAGGATTACCTGGAATCCCAGGGGTCGCTGGAGGATGCCGGCGGTCCGGCCTACCTGCTACAGCTGAGCGCCAATGTGACCTCGTCGGCACATATCGAATACCACGCCCGCATCATTGCACAGAAGTTCCTGGCCCGCGAGCTGATTACGTTTGCCAGTCAGGTGTCACGCGATGCTTTCGACAGCACCATCGATGTCGATGACCTGATGCAGGAGGCCGAGGGTAAGCTCTTTTCCATCTCGCAACAGAACCTGAAGAAGGATTACACGCAGATCAACCCGGTCATTCATGAGGCGTATGTGATGCTGCAGAAGGCTGCCGCCCGACAGGATGGCCTCTCAGGACTCTCCAGCGGTTTCAATGGCATTGACAAGCTGACCAGCGGCTGGCAGAACAGCGATCTCATCATTATCGCAGCACGTCCGGCAATGGGTAAGACGGCCTTTGTGCTCTCGATGGCCAAGAAGATTGCCGTGGATGCGCGTGTGCCGGTGGCGATGTTCTCGTTGGAGATGAGCAATGTGCAGCTGGTGAACCGTTTGATTGTGAACGTCTGCGAGCTGCCGGGTGAGAAAATCAAGAGCGGACAGCTGTTGCCCTATGAATGGGGACAGCTGGACAACCGCATTCGCCAGCTCTATGACGCGCCGTTCTATATCGACGACACGCCGTCGCTCTCCGTCTTTGAACTGCGCACAAAGGCGCGCCGACTGGTTCGCGAGCATGGCGTGAAACTCATCCTCATTGACTATCTGCAGTTGATGAATGCCTCGGGCATGAGCTTCGGCTCCCGTCAGGAAGAGGTCTCCAACATCAGCCGCTCGCTCAAGGGCTTGGCCAAGGAACTGAATATTCCCATCATCGCATTGTCACAGCTCAACCGTTCCGTGGAGAAACGTGAGGGCGATGAGGGTAAACGTCCGCAGCTCTCCGACCTGCGTGAGTCGGGTGCCATCGAGCAGGATGCCGACATGGTATGTTTTATTCACCGTCCGGAATACTATAAAATCTACCAGGATGAGAAGGGCCGCAATATGCGCGGCATGGCGGAGTTCATCGTGGCCAAGCACCGTAACGGTGCCGTAGATACGGTCATCCTTCGTTTCCGCAACGAGTATGCCCGCTTCCAGGATCCTGAGGAGGATGAGTATATACCGGCTCCCGGAGAATCCGTCACTTACGGCTCGTCAGCCATCAACGGGCAGGAGGACAACGGACAGCCCACGGCGCCCGTGCCGCCCAACGAACTGCCACCCGTAAATGATGCTGATACGCCGTTTGGACCGCCTCCCAGCTCTAAGGATGTGCCATTCTAACCTTCGTAGTACGAATTTCACGGGCATTTACGTGCATAGTTCAAATCTTTTTTGTACTTTTGCGCCCGATTTAGAAAAAACGTCGAATTGTAAATTGTTCAATAGTCAAAATAGATGAACGTTTCCTACAAATGGCTTCGTGAGTACGTCGATACAACCCTGTCGGCGCAGGAAGTTGCAGCAGCCCTCACTTCGGCTGGTCTTGAAGTGGACGGCGTTGAAGAGGTGCAGACCATCAAAGGCGGTCTGCAGGGTCTGGTGGTTGGTGAAGTCCTCACCTGCGAACCCCATCCCAACAGTGATCACATGCATGTCTGTACCGTGAACATCGGTGTGGAGCCTGACGGGGAACCGTCAGGAACGGTAACCCAGATTGTCTGCGGTGCCCCCAACGTGGCTGCCGGCCAGAAGGTCATCGTGGCTACGCTGGGCACCAAGCTCTATGACGGCGACAAGGAGTTCGTCATCAAGAAGAGCAAGCTGCGCGGCATCGAGTCCAACGGCATGATTTGTGCCGAGGACGAGATTGGCATCGGCCACGACCACAGCGGTATCATCGTGCTGCCTGCTGACGCTGTCGTGGGCACGCCTGCTGCCGAGTACTACGGCCTCGAGAGCGACTGGCTCATCGAAGTCGATATCACGGCCAACCGTGCTGACGCCTGCTCGCACTACGGTGTGGCGCGTGACCTCTACGCCTGGCTCATTCAGAACGGCTACAAGACAGCCCTGCACCGTCCTTCCGTGGATGACTTCAAGGTAGATAACCACGCGCTCGAGATTCCCATTCGCGTGGAGAACACCGAGGCCTGCCCGCGCTACGCTGCCGTGACCATCACGGACTGCGAGGTCAAGAATAGCCCGCAGTGGCTGAAGGACCACCTGACCACCATCGGTCTGCGTCCGATCAACAATATCGTGGACATCACCAACTACATCCTCATGGCCTTTGGTCAGCCCCTGCACTGCTTCGACGCAGATATGATCAAGGGTGGCGAGGTCATTGTGAAGACGATGCCCGACGGCACACCCTTCGAGACCCTCGACGGCGTAGAGCGCAAGCTCAGCGACCACGACCTGATGATCTGCAACGCCGAGGAGCCCATGTGCATCGGCGGCGTCTATGGTGGCAAGGGTAGTGGCACCTATGAGACCACGAAGAACGTGCT
>CAMVUB010000065.1 GCA_947170495.1 uncultured Prevotellaceae bacterium | reverse complement strand
CCTGGACCCATTGATTAAGAGTCAATTGCTCTACCAACTGAGCTAAGGACGCAACAAATATTCAGCCTTGGGGACTCCCCTATCGGCTTTTGCGGGTGCAAAGGTACGGCGTTTTCACGAAACGACCAAACTTTTCGCCCGAAATTTTACTATTTAATGATGTCAAGCTGCTTGAAGACGCCTGTGAGTGCCTCCACGGCTTCGTCAACCTGCTCCTTGGTATGGGTGGCCATGAGTGCTACGCGCACGAGAGTGTCCTGCGGAGCGCAGGCGGGCGGAATCACGGGATTGATGAACACGCCGGCGTCGAAGGCGAGCTTCGTCACAGCAAACGTCTTATCCACGTCGCGCACATACAGCGGGATGATGGGGCTCTCCGTCTCGCCGATCTCGAAGCCAGCCTCGCGGAAGCGCTTCAGCGCGTAGTTGGTGACATCCCACAGCTTCTGAATGCGCTCGGGCTCCTCCTGCAGGATGTGCAGGGCCTCGCGCGCTGCAGCCGTTGCAGCAGGCGTGCAGGAAGCGGAAAAGATATAGGTGCGGGTGTGATGGCGCAGGTAGTTGATGATACTGCTGTCAGCGGCAATGAAGCCGCCGATGCTGGCCAGACTCTTGGAGAAGGTACCCATGATGAGGTCCACATCATCGGTGAGTCCGAAGTGGTCGCAGACGCCGCGGCCGTTCCGTCCGAAGACGCCCAGGCCGTGAGCCTCGTCAACCATGATAGCCGTGCCGGGGTACTTCTTCTTCAGCTCCACGATCTTCGGCAAGGGAGCCAGGTCGCCCTCCATCGAGAAGACGCCATCGACGACGATGAGCTTCACGACGTCCTCGGGGCAGCGCTGCAGGAGTTTCTCCAGCTCCTCCATGTCGTTGTGCTTGTACTTCAGGCAGCGTGAGAAGCTGCTGCGCACACCGTCCACGATGCTGGCGTGGTCGCGGTCGTCGCAGATGATATAGTCGTGGCGGTCTGTGAGCACGCCCAGCACACCGCTGTTCACGGTGAAACCGGTGGCGAAGCACATGGCCTCGTCCTTACCCACGAACTCTGCCAGCTCCTTCTCCAGTTGTACATGCAGGTCCAGCGTGCCGTTCAGGAAACGCGAACCGGCACAGCCGCTACCGTACTGCTCCATAGCCTTGATGCCCGCCTGGATCACGCGGTCGTCGCCCGTCAAGCCCGTGTAGGCATTCGAACCGAACATCAACACGCGGTGACCATCCATGATCACCTCTGTGCCCTGCTTTCCTTCAATCTCGCGGAAATAGGGGTAGATTCCTAACGCTTTATACTTCTGAGGGCGGTCATATTTGGCCAGTCTGTCTTGTAAGAGTCCCATATATAAATAAGGTGTATGTCAAAAGTGCGGCAAAGGTAAGCATTTTTTCTGGACTAATTGCACATTTTTCAGGAAAATGTACTTCAAACAAGATTTTTCATATGACAAAAGAGGTTGCAACGGGATTTTTTTGCTACTTTTGCGCGATGGAATGATAAAAAACATAAGATGAGTAAGACCAGACTTCTGTTTATCGCCAACCCCATCTCGGGGACACACGACAAAAAGCCCATCATCGACTCCCTACCCCGCTTCCTCGACAGCGAACGCTTCGAGTGGGAGGTGGCGTGGACCGACCACCGCGGACACGCTGAAGAGCTGGCTGGCAACGCCTCGCGGGCGGACATCGACGTCTGCGTGGCCATCGGCGGCGACGGCACCGTCAACGAGGTAGCGCGCGCCCTGCGCCACACTGACACAGCCCTCGCCATCATCCCTATGGGCAGCGGCAACGGCCTCGCGCGACACCTGCAGATACCCCTGGACCCCGACGGCGCCCTGCGCGTGCTCGCACGCTGCGACATCAAAGCCCTGGACTACGGCCTCATCAACGATATACCCTTCTTCTGCACCTGCGGCATGGGCTTCGACGCCTTCATCAGCGAGAAGTTCGCGGGCAGTGGCAAGCGCGGCATACAGACCTATATCGAGAACGTCTTCCGCGGCGGACTCTCCTATGAGCCGGAGACCTACGAGGTCACCATCGACGGCCAGAAGGAACACTACACCGCCTTCCTCATCGCCTGCGGCAACGCCTCGCAGTACGGCAACAACTTCTACATCGCCCCGCAGGCTTCCATGAGCGACGGACTCCTCGACGTCACCATCATCGAGCCCCTCACCATGCTCAACGCCCCGCAGATTGTCATGCAGGCCATCAACAAGACGCTCGACGAGAACTCCCACGTCCGCACCTTCAAGTGCCGCGCCCTCCACATTCACCGCGCGCAGCCGGGTGTGATCCACTACGACGGCGAGCCCGCCGTGGCCGGCGAGGACATCGATGTGCGCCTCGTGGAGAAAGGCCTCCGCGTGGTCGTCAACGAGGAAGCCGACAAGACCACGGCGCCCATGATCCACAACATACAGGACATCTTCGACCAGATCACAGGCGACATCAAGGCCCAGCAGCGCAAGCTCCTCGCCCTCAACAAAGCCCTCCTCGACAGAGTATTACAACGAAATAGCAAATAGAGTTTAAGGAGTTTAAGAAGTTCAAGAGTTCAAGTAGTTCAAAGCAATGCTCAACCCTCAACCATAAGCCATAAGCCATAAACCATAAACCATAAACCCTCAACCATAAACCTACAACTCCCCTTCCTCCCTACGACCCGCAAAGAGATGGCCCAGCGCGGCTGGGAACAGCCCGACGTCATCATCCTTTCCGCTGACGCCTACGTGGACCACCCCTCGTTCGGCGCCGCCGTCATAGGTCGTCTGCTGGAGGCCGAGGGCCTTCGAGTTGCCATCATCCCGCAACCCGACTGGCACGGCGACTACCGCGATTTCAAGAAGCTCGGCCGCCCGCGCCTCTGGTTCGGCGTAGCCCCCGGCTGCATGGATTCGATGGTCAACAAGTACACCGCTGCGCGACGCCTGCGCTCTGAGGACGCCTACAGCCCCGACGGGCGCCACGACCTGCGCCCCGAATACCCCACCATCGTCTATACGCAGATCGTGCGGCAGCTCTTCCCCGACTGCCCCGTCATCCTCGGCGGCATCGAGGCCTCCCTGCGCCGTCTCGCGCACTACGACTACTGGCAGCAGCGCCTGCGCCCCAGCATCCTGCTCGACAGCGGCGCCGACGCCATTCTCTACGGTATGGGAGAGCAACCCACCCTCGAACTGGTGCATCGCGCCCAGGAGCTCCTCGACAGCTACCACCCCTCCCTCGCCTACGACGACCAAGGCAACGCCCTCCTCACCCGCGCCGCCCTGCGCGCCGCCATCCACGGCGATTCCCCTCAGAATCGCCCCGTTGCAGGCGGTCCGTCCGCCTGCAGCGCCGCCCTCCCCCAGTCCGTCCTCGCCTACCCCTCCGCCGCCGACATTCCCGGCGGCATCACCGCCGAAGACATCGTCCTCCACCCCTTTGAGGACTGCCTCCGCAATCCCCGCCACCACGCCGAGAACTTCCACCATATCGAGGAGGAGAGCAACCGCCTCCACGCCCAGCGCCTCATACAGCAGACCGGCACGCAGTGGGTCGTCGTCAATCCCCCCTACCCCCCGATGACTACCGAGCAGCTCGACCACTCCTTCGACCTGCCCTACACACGCCTGCCCCACCCCAAATATGCGGGCAAGCGCATCCCCGCCTTCGAGATGATACGCTTCTCCGTGAACCTCCACCGCGGCTGCTTCGGCGGCTGCGCCTTCTGCACCATCTCCGCCCACCAGGGCAAGTTCGTGGTCACGCGCTCCAAAGAGAGCATCCTCCGCGAGGTGGAAGCCATCACCCACATGCCCGACTTCCGCGGCAACCTCTCCGACCTCGGCGGGCCCTCAGCCAATATGTACGGCATGCGGGGCCGCAACCAGAAAGCCTGCGAGGCCTGCCGCCGACCCTCCTGCATACACCCCGCCATCTGCCCGAACCTGGGCGGCGACCACCGTCCGCTCCTCGACATCTATCGCGCCGTAGATGCCCTTCCCGGCATTCGGCACAGCTACATCGGCAGCGGCGTGCGCTACGACCTGCTCCTCCACGACTGGCGCGACGAAGCCCTCAACCGCGCCGCCCGCGACTACACGCGCGAGCTCATCACCCGCCACGTCAGCGGGCGCCTCAAGGTAGCCCCCGAGCACACCAGCGACCGCGTCCTCGCGCTCATGCGCAAGCCCTCCTTCCGCCTGTTCTACGACTTCAAGCGGCAGTTCGACCAGATCAACCGCGACTGCGGCCTGCGCCAGCAGATCATCCCCTATTTCATCAGCTCGCACCCCGGCTGCCACGAGGAAGACATGGCGCAATTAGCCGACGAGACGCGCCACCTCGGCTTCCGCCTCGAACAAGTGCAGGACTTCACCCCCACACCCATGACCACAGCCACCACGATGTACGCCACCGGCTACGACCCCGACACCCTCCAGCCCGTCTTCGTAGCCCGCACCCCCGCCGAGAAAGCCGCCCAGCGCCAGTATTTCTTCTGGTACAAGGACGAATCCCGCCCACCACAAAATAAACCTTTTCACCCCAAACCTGTCAAAAACAATAAAGCCAATAAAAAGAAGTAAATGGAAAAGATTTAGGTTCAGATTTAAGACCAATTTAAGTTCAGATACAAGCCTGATTTAGATTTCCGTGTATTTCCTTTCTTTTCCGTGTTTTTCCGTGAATCCAGAAACTATTAAACTCTTTATAAAATGAAAAAGTTCGTTCTCCTCCTCACCGCAGCCCTGCTGCTCACCATCCCCGCCAGCTCCTTCGCCGCCTCCAAGCTCGAGAAGCGCCACGCCTACACCCTCAAGAACCTGAACCTCGACAAGAAGACCGAGGCCGCTTTCAGTCCCATCCTCATGCAATACCTCAAGGACAAGAAAGAAGCCGGCAAGAAGTACGACGACCTCAAAGACAAGTACAAGGCCGCCGAGAAAGCTGGCACCCTCACCGACAACCAAGCCACGCAACTCCTCGAAGCCAAGATGGAGTGCGACGCCGCAGAGCTGGAAGTCAAGAAGCGCTACTACCCCGAGTTCCTGAAAGTCCTGCGCCCCAAGAAAGTCTATTACGCCTTCGACCTCTCCAACGACAAGATGTCCAAGATTGATGGCCGCGACAAAGACAAGGACAAAGACTAACCCCCTCCCCTTTTCCATTATAACCCTTAAGGCTTCAGCGCAAAACCCTTAAGGCTTTTTCTCATAACCCTTAAGCCTTTCGCCCGAAACCCTTAGGTCTTATGCCCCGAAGACCTTGGTCTTCTCGTTGTTCCATCGCGACCGAACAACGAATGCACCAAGGTCTTCCTACTGGACCACCATGGTGATCCACTCAACGCACATAGCCCTTCCATCGAGTCCCACTAGTGGGACACCGCGAAAGGTCATGTTCTTCCATGCAACCGTTCATTTCGAGAAAAAGTTTTGCCGAAAACCCTATGAGCCCTACGCAAACCGCATCCCTCCGTCATAGTCTTGCAAGTCGCCGACGCCGATTCACCAACCCGCTTGCGTAGGGCTCATAGGGTTTTCAGCAAAAATAATTCTATCATTATCCCCACAAGACACTACTACTCCCTCGCCTGACCCTCTATAGTCCCTACGCGCAGACACTGTATAGGGTTGTATCTTCCCTCATCCATCATCCATCTTCATCATTCTACACCTTTTATATATTATACGACACTGTCAGAAGAAGGTGATTTGCACGTTTGCACTCATCCTTGCACGCATCTTGCACGCTGTTATCTATCTGGATGCAAGCGAGTTACAGGAAAATAGTGCAAAAGTGCAAGATAAACGCAGTATTTTACAAAAACTGCATTCCTTACCCTATAGAAATCTCGCTTGACCGAAGCGCAAAAAAGAATTTTGCTACGACGCGCAGTGTGCGGAATTCTATGAGCGCACCTTCACCTTCTACCAGAATCTGACACAAATGCCGAAGGGCGTCTATCAGCTGCGCGCCAACGCCTTCCAGCGCGCCGGAGAGACACAGGCCGCCTACGCGAAGTATGCCGAAGGCCAGGAGACGATCACGACGCAGCTCTACATCAACGGCACAGCGAAGGCCGTGGCGAGCATCTACGACGACCGCCAGAGCACACGCCTCTACAACAATGATATCCAGGTGGCGGACAACACCTACGTGCCCTGCGTGATGTCAGCCGCCTCCACCTATTTCGCCAACGGGCTCTACGACAGCTATGTCAACGCCGAGTCGGAGACCACCACGCTACGCGTGGGTATCCGATGCACGAAGTCAAACACCTACTACTGGTCCATCTTCGACCACTTCCGCCTCTACTTCTTCGGCCAGAACCGCGAGCCGGTAGGCATTCACTCCATTGAGAATGGACAAGGGACAATGGACAATGGACAGGGGACAATGGACAACGGTGAATGGTTCGACCTCAGCGGCCGTAAGATTCCTCATTCATCACTAAAGAAGGGCTTCTACCTCCTGCGCCAAGACGACGGACAAAGCCGAAAGGTTTACATCAAATAATGAAAGACAGCAAGAGCCCCCTTCGCGATGGCGAAGGGGGCTCTGATTTTTAGAGGGAGAGGAAGAGGGCGGCGTAGCGGCGCCCGAGCTCTCGGTAGCCCGCGACGTCGAAATGGAGACGGTCGGGGCCGTTGGTGCAGCCGTCGGACTTCACGACATGCGCCGTAGGGATGGTGGCGGGGAGGGCGTCGATCTGCAGGTTAGCGCGGATGCAGACGCCCTGGCCGTCGGCCTGCACGACCTCGCCCACGATGAGGGGCACGTCGGCGGCCTGGAGGCCTAAGTCGGAGAGCAGGCGCTCATAGACAATCTTGACCTTCCCGGCCCATGTGGGGTCGCCGGTGTTGGACTCGCCCTGGTGCATCAGGATGCCCTTGATAACGCCGTCCTGCTGTGCGCGGCGGGCGAGCTCCACGAGGCGGGCGTAGGGGTCGTTGTCGTAGGCCTGCAGGAAGTTCTTCATCCATCCGGGAGCGCGATGCTCGATGTAGCTGGCGATGGAGTCCTGCATAAAGCCCTCGATGTGTATGCCGCCGATGGCGACGTGTACGACGCCGATGCGGATGCTGTCAGGCAGCGCCTCGGTGAGGGTGCGCCCGAAGTAATCGACGGGCGTGAGGCCTGTGTTGGGGCGGCAGAGGGGCGGCACGGCGCGCGTCCACTCCCCCACTACCCTGCCGCGGACGCTGTCGCCGACGGCGGGCATGAGGAGGAAGCGTTCGCTGACGCCCTCCAAGTCCTGGGCTTCGGGTTTGGCGGCACCCTCCATGTTCGACTGTCCGAAGCAGAGGAAGATGTAGAAATTGGGATCTACGGCCGCGTGCAGGGAGAGGGCGCCGAGGCAGAGTGCCAGCGCGCAGGTGAGGCGTCTCATAGGCTGCGGGGTTACATTTTGAACTCGGAGCTCTTCACGTAGATGCGGTACTGGCGAATGCTCTCAGGAGCGCCGGACTCAACGCGCGGCAGGTACTGGAAGCCGGTGAAGGTCTGGTCCTGACCGAGGTCGATGATGAGGTAGTGCGGGAACTGCACGCCCTGGTTGGTGCTCCAGTAGGTGCTCTCCTGCAGGTCGAAGATCTTGTCGGCGGTCTTGTTGCCGGAGGAGATGTCCTCGTCGTCGCAGTAGGCCACCTGCCAGGGTTCGCGCGAGAGGCGTGTGCCGTCGGCACCGAGCATGTACCACTCAGCAATGCAGCAGTACTCGCGGTTCATGTGGCTGTTGAGGGCCTCGATGCAGACGTAGCGACCGCTGACGGGCTGCGCGAACTTGACTTCCTGCCAGCCGTTGCCGGCCTTGAACTCGCCTTCGAGGACGGGTGTCTCGCCGCTGAGGTCGAGCGTCTGGCCTTCGAGGCGGTGGGTCTGCGGGCGGTCGAGGTTGAGCTTATCGATGATGGGCTTCTGCAGGCCTTCGATGGTCTTTTCACCACGCGGTCCCATCACGTCGAGCACGATGACCTCGTTCTTACCCTTCTTCAGCCAGCAACCGGGGACATAGAGCGTCTGCTGCGGACCGATATACCAGTGGCGACCTACGGCGTAGCCGTTGACATAGACCTGACCCTTGCCCCAATTCTCGAGGTTGAGGAACGTGTCGCCGACCTTCTTCAGGTCGAAGTAGCCGCGGTAGTAGCCGATGCCCTCGGGCAGCACTTCCGGGCACTTACCATCATGTGAACGACAGGGCAGCACTTCCACACACCTATTTTGTGAATCGAAGGCATTCTTGGCAGTCTCGTAGTCGTCCTGCAGACGAACCTTGGTCCACTGACGGGGCTTCCACGTTGTTTCGTTGTTGTCCACTTCAGCGGTGATGATGACATCGCTGACGATGCCCTTGAAGTCCTTGATGGCGCGGCCGAAGTTGATGCGGCCCATGCCCTCGACAAGAATCATGAGCTTGTCGCCTTTCTGTACGGCGGGCAACTTCAAGGTCTGCTCATGCTTCACACGATCCACCTTGCCGATGAACTTGCCGTTGACGAAGACCTGCGCATAATCGTGAGCATCGAGTTTCAGGATGCTCTGCACGGGAATCTCAGGCAACTCGGTAACGTACATCATGGAACCCCAGCCGAAGTCCATTTCCTCGAAGGTCATCAGACCGCCCTTCACAGCAATGCTGTCGCAACCGTAGAACAGCGGCTTAAACTCGTTGAGCTCGAACTTGGGAATGGCGATAGTGGGATATTCCTTGGGCACGGAGGACAGCTTCTTGCTGCCGACCCATTTCTGCTGCACGGGATCCCAGTCGCCGCTGTACTTCTGCATGGCCTCGCGGAGCTTCCAGAACTTATCGGTGACCTGACCGGCCTCGTTGATGGGGGCGTCGTAGTCGTAGCTGGTGACGTCGGGAGCAAAGCCAGGGCTGTTGGCGCCTGCCCAGTGACCCCAACTGGTGCCTCCGTGGGTCATGTAAAGCGAGAAGCTGATGCCGCGCTCCAGCATCTGAGCGATGCCATCGACCATAGCTT
>CAMVUB010000064.1 GCA_947170495.1 uncultured Prevotellaceae bacterium | reverse complement strand
GCTGCGGCGTTTCCCGGTCGATGGTGTAAACCATCACCTCACGGGGTTTCAGGCGCGGCCTTAGCCACGGGCTCTGCAGGCTCTGCCGGCGCTGCAGCTGCGGTGGTGTCAGCTGCCGTCGTGTCAGGCGCTGCCTCAACGGCCACAGGTTCGGTGACGTTGAAGTCCATACGCACGCTCTTGGCGCTCTCCACCAGACGGGTGGCCTCGCTGGCAGTCATGTACTTCTTGTCGTCGTCCATGATGGAGAAGACGATGTTGCGCTCCACATTATTACCGGCGTTGAACACGGGAATCAGGTTCTGCAGGTCTTCGCCCTGAAGCACGAGGCCATCGCGGAGGCGTACACCCCGCTCGTCAAGCGGGACAAGGTTGATGGAGAGGTCGGCGAGAGGCGTGCCGACTTCCTTGCGCACGGGCACGACTGCCTGCAATGTCCATTCAGAGGCGTTAGACGGGTTCTGGACGGTAAACAGTCTGACGTCAGCGCCAAGGCTGAAAGAGGAGAAAGCGTTACCGGCGAATTCCACCGTGTTCTTGGAGATGTAGGTCTCAACGGGTTTGTCGGAGTTGCAGGCGCAGAGCAGCACAGCGGCCACTGCGGAAAGGATGAGTGATTTCTTCATGTCTGTATGGTTGATTAGATGTATTTTGCGACAAAAGTACAAAATTATTTGTTAAGGCAAACGTGTTCAGCATTTTTTTTGATGATACACCTATAAATACGGCCTCGAGGACACGTTTTAGCCGCAAAAAGTTTGGTTATTCGGCAGATTCGCTGTACTTTTGTTGGCAAAATCAAACAATAACACGCTTTCCATCGAAACAATGAAGACCCGTCATTTCCTGTTCGTGGCCGCGATGTCCCTCACGGCCTGCACCTCAGCACCGTCCTCACAGAGTGAGGAGGTCAACGATTCCAACACCCCGCTGCACCTGCTGAAGCCCGACTACAAGGTACCCTACGGCGAGCTGTCGGCAGACGACGTCAAGGCCTGCCTCGACCGCGTCTTTGCCTACTGCGAGCAGGGCACGTTCCGCCTCGGCTCCTACGAATGGGGCATCACCTACCAGGCACTGCTGGCAGCCGCGCAGACGACAGGCGACCAGCGCTATAAAGGGTATGTGACAGAGAAATTCAACCTCATCGCAGAGTCCGTGGCCCTGGCACAGCAAGGCGACACGGCCAACATCAAGATGGAGCCTGCACAACTGGAACAAATCATGAACCCGCGTGCGCTGGACGACTGCGGCACGATGTGCACGGCCATGATGAAGTACAATGACGAGCGCCTTAAAGGCTGCATCGACAACTACTTCCAGTTCGTGGAGCACGGCCAGTACCGCCTGCCCGACGGCCTCTTCGCACGCCATCGTCCACAGCACAACACCGTGTGGCTCGACGATATGTATATGGGGATTCCCACCATCGCATACGCTGGAATCTACTTCAACGACCCCAAGTACTTCTACGAGGCCGCCACGATGTATAAGAACTTCGTGAAGCGTATGTGGGTGCCCGAGAAGAAGATCTACCGCCACGGCTACGTCGAAGGACTGGCACAGCAGCCCACCTACCACTGGGCACGCGCCAACGGCTGGGCATTGCTGACGACCGTGGAGCTACTTGACATGCTGCCCGAGAACCACCCCGACCGTGCGTTCATCATCAACCAGCTGCAGGAGCATGTCGCCGGTCTCTGCGCCCTGCAGTCGAGCGAGGGCTTTTGGCATCAGCTCCTGGACCGCAACGACAGCTACCTCGAGACCTCTGCTACCGCCATCTACTGCTACAGCATCGCCCACGCCATCCGCAAGGGTTGGCTGGAGGGCATCACCTACGGCGGTGTGGCACAGCTCGCCTGGCACGCCATCAGCACGAAGATCACGGAGGACGGCAAGGTGGCCGGCACCTGCGTGGGCACGGGCATGGCCTTCGACCCCGCCTTCTACTACTATCGTCCCGTCAGCACCGCCGCGGCTCACGGCTATGGTCCTGTCATCTGGGCTGCCGCCGAGATGATCAGCCTGCTGCAGGAGTGGCACCCCCGCACCAACGACAGCGGCCTCCACTACTACGAACAAGAACAAACCAACCCAGCCCCCCTGTTCTACCTCACCGAGGACGGCAAAGGAGAAGCGGTTAAATAACCCATAGGCCCCATTAGCCCTATAAGCCCTATTGGCCCCATGAACTCATGATCGATCGCCAGACCGTCGATAGGATATTGGACGCGGCGAACATCGTGGATGTCGTCTCGGACTTCGTGACCCTCAAGCGAGCAGGTGCGAACTTGAAGGGGCTGTGTCCGTTCCACGACGACCGCACGCCCTCGTTCATGGTGTCGCCGTCGAAGAATATCTGCAAGTGCTTCGCCTGCGGCGAGGGCGGTACGCCCGTGCACTTCATCATGAAACACGAGCAGCTCACCTACCCCGACGCGCTGCGCTACCTGGCCAAGAAATACCATATCGAGATCAAGGAGCGCGAGCAGACCGACGAGGAGAAAGCCGAGCAGAGCGAGCGCGAGAGCCTGTTTGTCGTCAATGAGTGGGCCAACGACTGGTTCCAGAAGCAGATGAACGACACGGTCGATGGCCGCGCCGTGGGTCTCGCCTACTTCCGCCAGCGCGGTTTCCGCGATGACATCATCAAGAAGTTCCAGTTGGGGTTCTGCCCCGATAAATACGATGCGCAGTGGCAGGCCGCGAAGGCCGAAGGCTACAACGAGGACTACATCCTCAAGACGGGTCTCTGCATCCGCAATGAGCAGGGCAAGACCTACGACCGCTTCCGCAACCGCGTCATCTTCCCCATTCACACCATCTCGGGCAAGGTCGTGGGCTTCGGCGGCCGCGTGCTGGACAGCCGCACGAAGGGCGTGCAGGTGAAATACCAGAACTCCCCCGAGAGCGCCATCTACTCTAAGAAACGCGAGCTCTACGGTCTCTTCTTCGCCAAGCAGGCCATCGTGAAGCAGGACCTCTGCTATCTCGTGGAAGGCTATACCGACGTGATGGCCATGCATCAGCAAGGCGTGGAGAACGTCGTCGCCAGCAGCGGCACAGCCCTCACACATGAGCAGATCCGCGCCATCCACCGCTTCACGGAGAATATCACCGTCATCTACGATGGCGATGCCGCCGGCATCAAGGCCTCGCAGCGCGGTATTGACATGATCCTTGCCGAGGGCATGAATGTGAAGTTGTTGCTGCTGCCCGACGGCGACGACCCCGACAGCTTCGCCCGCAA
Source organism: uncultured Prevotellaceae bacterium (assembly GCA_947170495.1). Taxonomy (GTDB): domain Bacteria; phylum Bacteroidota; class Bacteroidia; order Bacteroidales; family Bacteroidaceae; genus Physcousia. Next base: position 6,120 of record CAMVUB010000064.1, on the reverse strand, counting down.
GCATACGGCCACCGAGTACCAGCAGTATCTGGCTGAGCACCAGGTGGATTTCATCCGCTTCAAGACCAACCTGCTGCTGGAAGAGGCGCAGAACGATCCCATCAAGCTCTCGCGCCTCGTGAATAACATCGTTGATAGCCTCGCCGTCATCCCGGATGAGATTACGCGCACGTTCTATATTAAGGAAACGTCGCAGATGCTGTCCATCGAGGAGCGTATCATCACGGCCGCCGTGGTGAAGGTGAGGAAACGCCTGCGCGAGGAGAAACAGAAGGAACGCGAGCGCGAGGCAAACCGTCAGCAAGCGTCAGCCACCACGACACCCACCGCACCCGTAGCCGACGTTCCCGAAGTCACAGATGCTCCCCCTTCGTTCGAGACTACAACACCCATTGAAGCCCCTTACATCGACCTGCCGCCCATCGGTGGCACAGAACAAGCTGTGCTTCCCGAGGATGGCATCAGCAGCAAGCGCCGCTCACACGAAGAGGAGCATGTCATACAAACGGAACGCCTCCTCGTGCAGATGCTTGTGCGCCACGGCGAAAAGGTCATGTGCAATGTCGAAGACGAGAATGGCGAGGAGCAGCCCCTCCATGTCATCGAATACATTCACCTCACGCTTCAGGATGACAACCTCCAGTTCCGCGACCCGCTGCACCAACGCATCCTACACGAAGCCGTGGAACACGCCCAAGACGAGGACTTCCGCTGTACGCGTTACTTCGAAAACCACCCTGACGAAGCCATTTCCGCCCTATCCATTGAGCTGGCGCATGATAAGGAAACGCTCAGCAAAGTGCACAGCAAAGGAGGAACCATCCCTCCCGAGGAGGAACGCCTAGCGGATATCCTTCCACATCTGATGATCGACTACAAGCTGGCCATCGTGGAAGAAACACTGCGTCACATCCAGCAAGAACTCCGCAACCCCTCAACCCGTAATAACCGAGAGCAGCTACAACGTCTCATGAAAGAGTTCCAGGAAACAAAACAAATACAGAAGGAGCTCGGGCATCAAGCTGGCGATCGTGTACTTATGAAATCATAAAAAACTCACATATCATCCAATGATTACCACCCTACTCTCACTACTGTTCATGGGTTCCATGCTCCCGCAGGAACAACAACAAGAACAAGATATAATGCCCACGGACACGATGCGCGAGGTCGTCATCTTCCCCGACAGTCTCTTGCCCATAGAGCGCATCACACGCGAGTCACTGCGCCAGCGCAAGGACATCAAGGTGCCCTCGGTGTCGGACATTCTCAACCGTGTGTCCCCGACTATCAACGACAAGATCATGCACCCCTTCGCCTTCAAGCAGCGCAAGCATGAGCGCCGCAAGAAGAAGCAGCAGCAAGTACTGGATGAGTATTCACGCGTGAAAACCTTCGATGAGCTCCTGCGCGAAGCCTACGAGCAACAAATTCTCGAAGACTCCCTGCAGCGCCTCCGCAGGCCCTAAGCCTGCAACGCCTTATTCGTGCACCAGCGTGCCGATAGGCTCCCCTGACATCACGCGCTTCAGATTCCCATAGATGTCCATATTAAAGACATAGATGGGCAGATGGTTTTCCTTGCACATCGTAGTGGCGGTGAGGTCCATCACCTTGAGGCCACGCGTATAGACTTCGTCGAAGGATATCTCATTGAACTTCGTGGCTGTGGGATCCTTCTCGGGATCGGCGGTATAGACACCATCCACGCGCGTACCTTTTAACATCACGTCGGCCTCAATCTCGATACCGCGCAACGAAGAACCCGTATCGGTGGTGAAATAGGGATTGCCCGTGCCACCGCTCATGATGACCACTTCCCCACGCTCCATTGCCTCGATCGCTTTCCACTTGGTATAGAACTCACCGATGGGTTCCATGCGGATGGCCGTGAGCACGCGGTTGGGAACGCCGATGGCGCCGAGTGCCGAACTGAGGCCGAGGGAGTTGATGACCGTAGCACACATGCCCATCTGGTCACCCTTCACACGGTCAAAGCCTTTGCCAGCACCGCTGAGACCACGGAAGATGTTACCACCACCAATGACGATGCCAATCTGCACGCCCATGTCGTGGACATCCTTAATCTGTTCTGCATACTCGGCCAGACGCTTCTCGTCGATACCGTATTTCTTTTCACCCATCAGGCTTTCACCGGAAAGCTTGAGTAAGATTCTCTTGAATTTCATTTTGTAATCGTTTAACGTTTATGGTTTAACGCTTAATGTTTAGGGGTCAGCTTCCAGCTGATCATCGACAACGCGATGTACCATAAGATAATCAGGGCGATAGCTGACGGATCCATGACCAGAGCTGCGATGACGGCTGCGCCGATGATGAAGATGAGCTTCACCTTATTATGTTCCCACGACAGGTCCTTGAACTTCAGCGAGAAGAGCGGAATCTCCGCAATCAGCAGGAAGCAGAACATCAACAGGAACAAGAACAGGAACAGCGCATTGAAGCGCGGGGAAGCCAGGAAGGAGAGCTGTCCCACGATGAGCGAGCCCCAGAAGAGGGCGTTGGCAGGTGTGGGAAGACCGATGAAGCTGGTTGTCTGACGATCGTCGAGGTTGAACTTGGCCAGACGAAGGGCTGAGAAAGCCGCCAACAAGAAGGCGGTATAAGGCATATACTGCGCCACGGGCAACATCCATTCAGGATACTCCACAAAGCCGAAGAGTTGGAAAATCATGGCAGACGGGGCTACACCAAAGGTAACGACATCAGCCAACGAATCCAGCTCCTTGCCAATCGGCGAGCTGATGCCCAACGCACGGGCAGCCATGCCATCGAAGAAATCAAAGACAGCACCCAGAATAATCATCACGAGGGCCCACTCGAAGTGGCCATGAAAAGCGGCGCCCGTAGCCATGCAACCGCAGATGAGGTTGCAACAAGTCAGCGCATTAGGAAAGTTGAGCAGCACGGTATTTGAAGGTTGAGGGTTTATAGTTTATGGTTCTTGAAGGGTCAAGCGTCCCGTTGGGCCGAGCGGAGGGGTGTGGGGGCCAACTTGGCAATGACCGTTTGATTACCTGTGGTCTTCTGTCCTTGGCTCACCAGAATCTCAGTACCAAGGGGGAGATAGACATCCACACGCGAACCGAACTTAATGAAGCCCAAGTGCTCATCGATGAAGCAGTCCTCGCCCTCGTTGGGATAAGTGACGATTCGGCGCGCCATAGCGCCTGCCACCTGACGCAGCAGGATCTCGGTGCCGTTCTCTGCCTCGATGACCACCGTCGAACGCTCGTTATCGAGACTCGCCTTGGGCAGCCACGCGGCACTGAAGCGCCCTTTGTGGTGGCGCACGATCTTGATGGTGCCATCCACGGGAACCCAGTTGGCATGGACATTGAAGAGGCTCATGAAGATGCTCACCATGATACGGCGGTCGTGGAAGTATTCATTCTCCTCCACTTCCTCCACCACGACAATCTTACCGTCGGCGGGTGCCAGCACCAAGTCCTCCGTGTCACCCTCATAGATGCGGATGGGGCAACGGAAGAAGTTGATGACGACGAGATAGATGGCGGCGAGAATACTGAAAAGTCCCCAGAACCACGGGCTCTGGAAACTGAAAGCGTAGCCGAACAGCAGGCAGAATAACGCTGCACAAATGGGAAATACGATAAGCGTCTCTGTGCCCTCACTATGAAGGCGGATATTCTTCTTGATTTTCTTTAAAGGACGTACCATTTCTGTATAGAAAGGTTCATTAAATGTATATTTTCCGCACAAAAGTAAGCATTATTTGAAAGATTGCAAAAAAATGAGCCCCTTTTTTGGTAGTTTGACAAAAGAAACGTACTTTTACGCTCGTTTTCGTCACCTATGGAGAATTTTATACACCTTCACGTACACACTCAGTACTCACTTTTAGATGGCCAGGCCAGCATTCCCAAACTGGTTGACAAAGCCATCAAAGATGGGATGCGTGGCATGGCTATTACAGACCATGGCAACATGATGGGTGTGAAAGAATATTTCAACTACGTCAGCAAGAAGAACAAAGCGCTGAAGGAAGAGGGAAAGGAACCTTTTAAGCCCATCTTCGGCTGCGAGATGTACGTGGCCGAGCGTACGCTCTACGACAAGGACAAGGACATCGACAACCGCCGTTACCACCTGATTGTCCTGGCCAAGAACGAGACGGGTTACCACAACCTCGTCAAGCTGGTGTCGAAGTCATGGGTCGAGGGTTTCTATTCGCGACCGCGCACCGACCATCATGAGTTGGAGAAATACCACGAGGGATTGATCATCTGCTCGGCCTGCATCGCCGGCGAGGTGCCACGCCGCATCCTCAATGGCGATATCAAGGGGGCTGAGGAAACCATCCTGTGGTACAAGAACATCTTTGGCGAGGACTACTACCTCGAGATCCAGCGCCATGAAGTGAAAGATCCCACGCAACTGGCCAACCGCGAGACTTTCCCCTTGCAGCAGGAGGCTAACAAGGTCATCCTGGAGCTGGCCAAGAAGCACGGCGTGAAGGTGGTGTGTACCAACGACGTACACTTCGTGGATGAGGAAAATGCAGAAGCCCACGACCGTCTCATCTGCCTGGGCACAGCCAAGGATTTCGATGACCCGAAGCGCATGAGATACTCCAAGCAAGAGTGGTTCAAGACGCAGGCCGAGATGAACGACATCTTCGCCGATGTGCCCGAGGCGCTCGCCAATACGATAGAAGTATTGGAGAAGGTGGAGCCCTACAGCATCGACCACCGCCCGATCATGCCTAACTTCGCCATCCCCACGAGTTTCGGCACCGAAGAGGGATATCACCAGCGCTTCACCGACGAGGAGCTCTTCAATGAGTTCACGCGCGATGAGAACGGCAAGGAGATCTGCTCGCGGGAAGAAGCCGAGAAGAAGGTGAAGAACCTCGGCGGTGTCAACAAGCTCTATCGCCTGAAGCTGGAAGCCGATTATCTGAAATACCTTACTTATAGGGGTGCGCGACGCCTCTACGGGAATCCCGTCCCCGAGGAGATCGACGAACGCCTGCGCTTCGAGCTGCACGTGATGAAGACGATGGGTTTCCCCGGCTACTTCCTCATCGTGCAGGACTATATCAATGCGGCTGCCCATGAGCTGGATGTCAGCGTCGGCCCTGGCCGTGGCTCCGCGGCCGGTTCTGCCGTAGCATACTGCCTCGGCATCACCAAGGTGGATCCCATCAAGTACGACCTCCTGTTTGAGCGTTTCCTCAACCCCGACCGTATCTCGCTGCCTGATATCGATGTGGATTTCGATGACGACGGGCGTAGCAAGGTGCTCTCATGGGTCACCCAGAAATACGGCGAGGACAATGTAGCCCACATCATCACCTATGGCACGATGGCCGCCAAGAGCGCCATCAAGGATGTGGCCCGCGTGCAGAAGATGCCGCTTGATGCCACACAAGCACTGCTGAAAAGCATCCCCGACCGCCTGCCTGACACCCCCGACGGCAAGCCACGCAAGAGCAACCTCGCCAACATCCTGGAGTGCGTACCCGAGATGCAACAGGCAGCAGCCTCACCCGATGAGAATGTGCGCAATGTCATCCGCTATGCACAGATGCTGGAAGGCAATGTCCGCAACACGGGTGTGCATGCCTGCGGTGTCATCATCTGCCGCGACCCCATCAGCGACTGGGTGCCCCTCAGCACCGCCGATGACAAGGAAACGGGAGAGAAAATCCTGTGTACACAGTACGAAGGTTCTGTCATCGAGGACACGGGACTCATCAAGATGGACTTCCTCGGGCTCAAGACACTGAGCATCATCAAGGAAGCCCTCAAGAATATCAAGGACAGTGTCGGCATCGACATCAATATCGAGCGCATTGATATCGACGACCCTGCCACCTACCAGCTCTACTGCGACGGCCGCACCATTGGTACCTTCCAGTTTGAATCGCCGGGTATGCAGAAGTATCTGCGTGAGCTGCAGCCCTCCACCTTCGAGGACCTCATCGCCATGAACGCCCTCTACCGTCCGGGACCGATGGACTATATCCCCGATTTCATCGACCGCAAGCAGGGACGCAAGCCTGTAGAGTACGACATTCCTTGCATGGAGAAATACCTGAAGGACACCTACGGCATCACCGTCTATCAGGAGCAG
>CAMVUB010000063.1 GCA_947170495.1 uncultured Prevotellaceae bacterium | reverse complement strand
CGGTCAGCTGCGTCGCTTCGGCATCTATGGTCTGTTGGCGCAGTACGACAAATACTTGCGCTACGACAACGAGGATGCCGCCAAGCGCATCGAGGATAAGCTCTGGGAGATCGAGAAGCGCGTGAAGGCCGATAGGTCCATTCCTTCGTGGCTCCGCGACGAGTTCGTTGATTACATTGAAGACAAGGAAGATGAAATCGAAGACCGTTACTAAAATAGGTTTTATTGCGATGCTTCTGGCGCTCCCCGTCAGAAGCATCGCTGTTGAGATACCTGCCCGTCTGCATTGGATCGGTCCGACGCCCGCGCAGGCGAAGCCCGTCAGCTTTGGCATTCCCTTCAACAAGGGCGAGATGAAGCCCACCGATGCCTTCACCCTCACGACAGACAAAGGCGAGGCCATCCCCGCCGACTTTTGGCCCACGGCCTATTGGCCCGATGGCTCGGTGAAATGGGGCGGTTTTGCAGCTGTGGTGCCTGGGGGCACGACGGCTGTAAGCCTCTCCCCCGGCCCCTCCCCTGTTAGGGTGGGGAGCAAGGCTGGCGCATTGCGTGTGGAGGAAAGCGATGCGCAGATTTGCATCAATACGGGCACGCTTCAGGTTTATATTCCCAAGAGCGGGACGGCGATTGTGGACAGCCTTGTAATAAACGGTACGCGCGTAGCTGGCCGCGGGCAGTTGGTTTGCACGACGCAAGACCAGCCGTATGCCGAAGACCTTAGTGATATTCATTTTTCTCATTATACCTCTGAGATCCAGAAGGTGGAGGTGGAGCGCGCAGGCCATGTGCGTGCGGTCGTGAAGATCGAGGGTAAGGCCCCCTTCCCCTTTGTCGTACGCCTCTACTTCTACGCAGGCTCTGAGCAGGTGCGGATGGTGCATACCTTCACCTACGATGGCGACCAGAACCGCGACTTCATCCGTTCTTTGGGCGTTCGTTTCGAAGTGCCCCTCCGCGAGCAAGCCTATAACCGTCATGTGGCCTTCGCCACGCAGGGCGGTGGCGTATGGAGCGAGAGCGTGCAGCCGCTGAGCGGCCGCCGCATTCTGGAAGGACCCACCCCCGAAAGACCCACCCCCGACCCCTCCCGTGAAGGGAGGGGAGAGGCTGGCGCAGAGACCGCCAAAGGACAGGAAAGTCTCCCCTCACAGGGAGATTTAGAGGGGTCCCAAGTGGCAGGCCTTCGCATCCCGGAACCTGAGGTCTTCGATGCGAAAGGCCAGGATCTGCTGCGCCACTGGGCCAAATGGAACACCTACCGCCTCGCACAGCTCTCCGACCAAGGTTACACCATCCGGAAGCGTGCCCACATCAACAATCAATGGATTGGCACGCACACGGGACAACGTGCTGCAGGCTACGCCTTCGTAGGCGATGTCAGCGGCGGCTTAGGCATCTGCATCAAGGACTTCTGGGAGAGCTACCCCGCCTCGCTGCAAGTAGATAGCGCCACCCACGACACCGCCTTCTTGACCGCTTACCTCTGGGCACCCGAGGGTGGTGCGATGGACCTGCGCCATTATGACAACGTGGCTCACGACCTCAATGCCAGCTATGAGGATGTGCAGGAAGGCATGTCCACGCCCTATGGCATCGCACGCACTTCCGTGCTGACCCTTCAACCCGAGATGGCTTTTCCGGGAAAGGCGGGCATCGCCCAGCGTGCTCAGCAGTTGAGTCAGGATGTGCCGCTCGTCTGCACGCCCGAATACCTGCATGCCCGTCGGGCCTTCGGCATTTGGAGCCTGCTCGACAACAGCAACGAGCGTCGCAGCGCCGTGGAGCGTCAGCTCACGGACTATCTGGACTACTATGTGAAGGCTATCGACGAGCGTCATTGGTATGGCTTCTGGAACTATGGCGACGTGATGCACCAGTATGATGCGGCTCGCCATGAATGGAAGTACGACGTTGGCGGCTTCGCATGGGACAACACGGAGCTGGGCAGCATCTCGTGGCTGTGGTATAGCTTCCTGCGCACGGCACGTCCGGATGTGTGGCGCATGGCGGAGGCGATGACGCGTCACACCTCTGAGGTGGACGTTTATCACCTCGGACCTTTCGCAGGTCTCGGCTCGCGCCATAACGTCAATCACTGGGGCTGCGGCGCCAAGGAAGCCCGCATCTCGCAGGCGGCGTGGAACCGCTTCTACTACTACCTGACCACCGACGAACGCACGGGCGACCTGATGACGGCTGTGAAGGATGCCGACCAGATGCTCTACACCATCGACCCGATGCGTCTGGCCTTGCCGCGTGAGCAGTATCCCTGCACGGCGCCTGCGCGTCTGCGCATCGGCCCCGACTGGGTGGCCTATGCCGGCAACTGGATGACAGAATACGAACGCACGCGCGACACCAAATACCTGAAGAAGATTCAGGCGGGCATGAAGAGCATCGCCGCCTTGCCCAATGGTATGTTCACGGGCCCTGGCGTGCTGGGCTATGACCCCGCCACGGGTATCCTCAGCTACGAGGGCGACCCAAAGGTGACGTCCACGAACCATCTGAAGCTCATCATGGGCGGCTTCGAGCTGCTGCACGAGATGATGGAGATGGTGCCGAACAAGAAGTTCGAGGCCGTCTATCTCGACCATAACGCCCGCTACCACAAGGTGACGACGAATAAGTTCCGCATCAGTCGCCTCAAGGGCTACGCAGCTGCTAAGCTCCACGATAAGGCGCTGGCCGAGGAGGCGTGGGCCGATATGTGGAAGTACAGCCGCAGCGCCCAGCATTACCGCTTCGACGCCCACGAGCTGCTGCCACCCGAGGTGCCTCAACCCCTCACCGAGAGCCCCGAGACCACCACCAATGACTGCGCCCTCTGGAGCCTGGATGCGATTTACTTGCAGGAGGTGATTCCGCAGGAAAGTGAAAAATGAAAGAGTGAAAAATGAAAAATAAAGTTTTCTTTTTGCTGGTGGCTGTCCTGCTGATAGCAGGAAGCTGGAGTGCTGCGCTGGCGCAGACGATAAAAGTAGAGGTGATGAATCCTTCAGGCGCAGACCGTAAAGATGTGCCGGTGGTCATCGATCTGCATAAAGTCCTGAAGGAAAAAGCATCTCAAGTTATTTCAGCAGAGGTGACCACTCCCTCCCTTATAGGGAGGGCGGGGGGAGAGTCTGTTCCTTCCCAACTCGATGACCTCGATGGCGATCTCATCTATGATGAGATGGCTTTTGTAGCAGACATCCCGGCCCATAGTACCGAAACGTTCCAAATCTCGTTTTCGTCGGTTTCACCGCAGAAGTCATACCCTCCTCGCACGGCTGCCTTCATGAAGGTGTGGGATCGCAAGTACCGTTACCCCTACATCAACAGCATCGAATACCAAGGTCGTAACGAACCCCTCGCCACCTACGATGCCATCTACGGTCACGGTGCCCAGTGGGAATCAGAGCTGGTGGGCTTCCGCGTCTATATGGACCATCGTCAGAGCATTGATATCTACGGCAAACCCACGCCGCAGCTCGTTCTCGATAAAACCAATTTCTATAGTACGCGCGAGGACATCGCCAACGGCCTTGGCTGCGACATCCTCTTCGCAGGCCCCAGTGTCGGTGCCGGCTCCTTCCGTGGCTACCTCAACGAACAGCCCACCTACGTAGATAGCGTGGAGGCTCGCGGGCAGCGCGTCATCGCCAGCGGCCCCGTGCGTGCCATCGTGGAGGTATGGGACAAGAACTGGCGCTACAACGGCAAAACCCTGCAGATGCGCCAGCGCTACACCATCTATGCCGGTCATCGCGACGTGCAAGTGGATGTCCAACTCGCAGGTTCCTCTATTGATAACGAACTGTTCTGTACCGGTGTTCAGAAGATAGAGATGGACAACGAAGGCTACATCCCGCAGGCTCTCCCCTCCCTAACGGGAGGGGTTGGGGGTGGGTCTGCCGGGGGGGGGTCCTCCCTTGTCGGCTCCTGGGGCCGTAACGTCCCGGACAAAGCCGCCGAGGACCTTGTCGAGGGTGTCGGTCTTGGCGTCTGCGCCCCTGCCGCCTACCTCACTACCACCAAAGAGGATGCCTATAACTATCTCACCATCCTCCATCCCGTCAACGGCCACATCACCTACCACCTCGCCATCTGCGCCCTCATGGAGCAGGACGGTTTCCGCGATGCAAAAAGCTGGTTCAGTTGGCTGCAACAATGGCAAGCCGAGCTGAACCAGCCCTGTACCGTTCGCACGGAGGCGCTTCAATAACGAATCACTTCACCATGATCTTCTGGTTGTTGCGGATATAGATGCCATGGGGCATCTGGCCATCAACGATTCGGCGTCCGGCGAGGTCGTAGGTGGCCGTTGAAACCTGAAACTTAGAACTTGAATCTGTGTGGGTGGCTGGACTGTTGATGTCTGTGGTGTTGGCTTTGTCGCCCAGGCGCAGGAGTCTCGCGCCGTGGCTGGGAACGGCGATGCTGAGGTGGCCCGTGGAGGTGCCGAGGTCCTCACCGCTCCAGATATCGTGAACGGGAACAGCCTCTGTGGCGGTGTAGCCCAGCTGCGTGAGGTCGAAGGTGTAGGACTCGTTCTTGGTGACGTAGAAGATGAACTCCATAGTGGTTCCGGAAGTGGACGTGTTGTCCTTGTCGCAGGAAGAATCATAGCCGCAGAGGGCGCGGAAGGTCTTCCACGAGTGGCCTGCGGGCAGGTCGTAGATGAGCGTGCATTGGGCGTTGAGGCCGAGGCCGGTGGTGTAGCTCTGACCCTCGACCTTGAGCGTGCCGCCTTCGACATTCTTGTTCACGTGGAGCGAGCCCCAGTCTGATTTATAGGATGTATAGGACAGCGTCGTGAGTGAAGTCTCATGGCCTTCTGCGTCGATGAGCACGGGGTTGATGAGGTCGGCACGGTCGTAGGCGAAGCCATCGCCCCAGTTGCTGACCACGATCTTCAGCTGCTCAGCATCAGCGATATCGGCCTCCAACGTCTTGCTCTTCGTACCAGTGCGGCTGATGAGCCCTGAGCGCGCTACCGCATCGTCCTGTTCGTCGGTGAGCGGGTTCTGGGCGAACACCATGAAACGGATGCTCGTCGTGGCGCCCTGCTGCCCGATACCGCTGTCGTCGGCAGCGGCCAACGCCTTGAAGCGCACGACGTCCATATCATCAGGAATGGTGAAGAAGATGGCGGCGTTGGCATCGGTGGAGAAACCACGGTCGTAGCTCACGCCCATCACCTTCATCTTACCGCCGTTATTCACATTCTTGTTCTCATACACGCGGTTGAAATACGACTTCGTATATTGGCGGGTCTTGTACGTGCCTGTTAGGGCGACCTCTGTGCCGTTGCGCAGTACGAGCGTGGGGTTGATCCAGTCGCCGTGGTCGTAGTTGTAGTTGTCGCCGCCGTCATCGACCACCAGCACCAGCGTCTTCTCACCTTCAGGCCACTCGATGTCCACATCTACGGCATGTCCGTCGGTGGTATAAGCCACTACCTCGCTCTTGTACAGCGCCTTCTGTCCCACCACCCAACGGGTGTTGTCGCGCTGGAAAAGCGCCAGGTACCGCGTGTCGCCGATGTGCGAAGTCCACGCTACGCGGCCGTTGTCCTCGTCGTTCATCACCTCGTGAGCCTCCTCGCCGTACTTGTGCATCTGGTGGTACTCCTCGTTGTTCAGGAGCGAGAGCGTGAAGGCGTCGTTCTTCGTCATCTCGCCGCCGAAGAACAGGGGCGAGTGACAGATGCCCCAGAGCGTCATCATTGTCAGCTGCTCGTTCTGCGAGAGGTTCGTCCAGCGCCCTGCGTCGGCAGCCGTGTAGCCGGCATCGCCGATGGTCATCGCAATCTGTCCCAAGGGCAGCATGTCGCAGTCGGCATAGTTGCCCGGCCGCGTTACCGTCTCCCAGGCATGCGCCTCGTTGAACACGACATCCACGGCGCTCCAGTTGTCCCACAGGTCATCCATCATGCGCCACATATTGGCATTCCCCAGACACTCCTCGGCATATTGGTACTGTGTCTTACCGGGCGAGAGCGACAGCACCATCGGGCGGCCCGTCTGGTCGATGGCCTTGCGGATCATGTGAATCTCATCGGTATAGAACGGCCGCGAGAGGTCGTCGATCTTCAGGAAATCCACGCCCCACTCGGCATAGAGGTCCATGATACTATTATAATAGGTCTGTCCAGCCTCGTTGTTGCGCACAAGTAGGTTGTCCTTCAGCCATGTGCAAGGCGAGGTAGTGCCGTTATACACCTGACTCCACGCCGTGCTCTCGCTGCCTTTCAGCTTATAGCTGCTGCCCACGACGCTCTTCGGCACACCACGCATGATATGGATGCCGAACTTCAGGCCCATATCGTGAATCTTCTGGGCCAACGCCTTGAAACCTTCGTTCTTGCCCTCGACCATACACGATGGGAAGCGGGTGGGGGAGGGTAGGTAGCGCCCGTACTCGTCGAGCACATACTCCTGGTCGCCACGCTGGTTGTAGTTGCCGCCGCCCAGGGACGGATGGTTGCAGTACCAGCGGATGTCCACCACCACATACTCCCAGCCCCATTTCACCAGGTCGTTGTCCACTAAGTACTGCGCATTCTGCAGCACCTCCTTCTCCGTGACGCTTGAGTAGTAGCAGTCCCACGAGTTCCAACCCATCGGCGGTGTCAGCGCCCATGTGCGGAACGTAGCCATCTCGGAGTCTGAGCCCGTCGAAGGCTCCTGTGCCAGCGCCATACCCATCGTGAGCAGCGCGGCAGCGACAAATGCAAATCTCTTCACTTCTGTATCCTTTTTATCATGTTCGCGTTTTCGTGCACAAAACTACACAAACTTCCACAAACACACCTTCTCCTCCCCGCAAATTAAATATTTCTTAACACAAAAACATCGCACACCGCACGGGGTTTGTCAACGGATTCACTTAGTTTGAAGCGAGGATGGCGTAGTTGATGCCGTCGCATTGGATGGAAGTACACTCTTCCGGCTGAGTGGCAGACTCCTTTGTGACGACCTTTGCGACTTCAGGCGTAGGAATATACTTTTTTACAACCCTTTCCTTCTCCACGACCTGCGTCAGGTAGAGCGTATCGTGCACAGGCTGGAAGATGCGGATGGTGTCTGTAGATTGGACAAGAGAATTGCTGGAAGTGTTGCCCGTGAAAAGATGCAGGGACATTCCCAAAATGAGACCTACCACGGCAGCAGCGGGCGTGGCCACCCATCCCCAATAGGTGCGTTTCTGTCGCATTGGGTTTTGTGGGACGTGCAGGTTCTTATTTCCCTGTTGAGCAAGGCGCTGGGCCGACGCCTGGAGTTTATCTTCGAACGGTGTCATGATGATTGAGTTTTTGTTTTAAGGAATGTGTCAACATATGGAGTCGTGACTTCACGGTGCCTTCTGGCAGTGCCATGACGACGGCTATTTGTGGAACGGTCAGTTCTTCTTCGAATCGGAGCGAGAAGAGCAGTCGGCTCTCTCGCGGCATCTTCTCCAACAACAAGCTAAGGGCCTGGTCAAATGCCTGTTGGTCGAGCTGGTCTATGACGTTGCTGTCGCTGGCCTCTTCCTGAGTTTGCATGGCTAACGACTCGTAGGTTTTCTCGTGTTCGCTGTGCCGATAGTGGTTTTTAACGAGGTTGTATCCAATGGCGAGGAGCCATGTGCGGAAACTGGAACCAGAGAATCTGTCGCGCGCCGTCCACACCCTCATGAAGGTGTCTTGTGTCAGGTCGGCCGCCAGAGCCTCATCGCCACCCGTCTGCCTGAAAAAGAAACCCATAAGCCTGCGAGCATGACGATGGTAGAGCTCGCCGTAAGCCCTATCATCGTCCTTGCCGCTCACCCGCTGCATCAACTCGTCGTCCGTGAGCGCAGAAAGGGGTTTGAACAAATGGGAGATGATCATTGGAGTTGTTCCTTCAACAGATTCTTGTAATAAGCTTTCCTGTCCTCCAAAGGATACTCTTGGGAATAAGAGTCACTCTGCAGGGGCGCGCATCGCTCCACACACTTGCTCAAGATATTGTAAAGACGTTTAGCCTGAGCCTCATCACCTTTTTTGCGGAACTTACCTACAAGGTTCGCCAAAAGCGTCACATGGTTCATGTCAAGCATCGCGCTTGTCTCCCACGAGTCATATACGAGGTCTGGCTCGGCCAAGTATTCCAGATTGTAAACCTCCTTCACATTGTGCATCGCCACGTCGAAGTTGTTGTAGGGCTTAGGACTGTATTTCAGCACAAGGCCTTCGTTGTAAATACTGTCCTTGTCCAAGATAGATACTTTCGGGTTCGTGGGCGAGAAATAGGCCGGCCGCCTGCTCTCATTGATCAGATACATAATGATGTCGGCCTCGTAGTGTTGGAGCCACTCCTCGCCATATTTGTCCCCATAGTCCTGCACGTTCAGGGCCAGAGGCTGGATGTTCAATCTCTTATATATTGCGTTCATGAAAGGCGTAGCGTGCAAGAGCGAAACATTGATGATGATGACGTCCGTGCGCTCGCCCAGCGCTTCCTGCAACATCTTCATAGGTTCTGTGTCAAGGTCGCCGTTGGAAAAGTATAGAGCATTCGGCTGCATACACTGAAGCATGTTGTGGTTGAAGTGCATGATGCGGGCTGGGAAATACCTGTTTTGGTACGACCTAGTGTACAGTTCCTTGACGCGTGGGTTCTCAGGGTCGTTAATCCACAAACGGACTGCCAGATATTCGAGGTCTTCAGGGCAGATGTCCTCCGGCATCAGTTCTATGGCTCGGAGTATGTTGTCTCCCCGCTTTGCAGCCTCATCGGTAGTCAGGCAGAAGCGGCCTTTGCAGAGATTCAGCACATAGCTGTCGGGCAGCGCAGCCTCCATCTTGCGGATGACATCGGCCGTCTTCGATTCATCTTGATGCTCTCCCCATCCGCCAGTAAACTGGTCGTGGTAACAGGTGGCTCGGAATAGGTTCCTCCAAGCCCATTGGTCCTGCGGGTTCTCATCCACTTTCTTTTGCCATGCCTCAGCCTGAGCCGCATACCATTCCGGCTCGTGACTATTGGCTACGAAGGATTCTATAGTTTCCGTTTGCTGCGCTCTGGCGGTCAGGTTGCACACAAGCGTCAGCATGATGACGATTGTCTTCTTCATTGTGTTTATACCTTTAATATATAACATTGATGAGGCGCTCTCATAATGCTATACACCGCAAAACGTAAACCGTTCAAAAAAGTTTACGCTTTAGTCCGTCTTGACGCAAAAGGAAACTTTAAGAATTATTCTTTGAAGATCTCTTCGAGCTTTTTATCAATCCTTTCTCCACGCAACCCACGGGCAAGGATGGTGCCGTCTGGGCCAAAGAGGATGATATGCGGGATAGCATCGAAGCCGTAGGCGGAAGCCGCGATTTGCTGGCTATTGAGGATTTGCGGATAGGGGATTCCGTCGTCCTTAATGGCTTTGAGGGTGGCCTCGGGCATATCGTTCACAGCCACGCCGAGAACGGTGAAGCCCTTGTCTTTATACTTGTTATAAGCGGTAATGAGGTTGGGAATCTCTGCACGACAAGGACCGCACCATGAGGCCCAAAAGTCCACAAGCACGTACTTGCCGCGCCCCACATAATCAGAGAGGCGATGCGTGGTTCCATCATATTCCACTGCAAAGTCTTTGAACATATCGCCCTCTTTGGGACGATTCAGCATGGTATTCAATCGTTCGGTTATTTGGATGGTAATGGGGTGTTGCTGAACAATCTCACTACACTGTCCGATAAGCGAAAAAATATTCGCGATATCATCGGTAGTGAAGTTATCTAAGGCTGTCAGCATTAGCACTGCCGTGAGGTCTTCGCGATGCTGAAAGATATAATCCTTGATGAGCTGTTGCGCCTTGTCCTGCTCTCCCTGTTGCTGGGCTTGACCTACTTCGCGCGTGGCACCGAATAGCGCATCGTTCAGCGGTGTACCTCCTACGGTGCACGATCTATCGTCCATTGTAATCACGATATTGCCCGCTTCGAGGATGAGAGGGAGGCGCTGTGTGCGAACGCCACCAAGGATTTTCATCTCCAATCGCACTTGTGCAATTCGAGGTTCGTCAACCGTTCCACTAATGGTGAACTTACTTCCTTGACAGGCATATTTCTCAGAAAGTTGTTCTCCTGTTGCAAAGTCAGCCAGATAGAAGCTGTCAATGCCGACACTTTCTTTTGCCATCGTTTCCATAGCAGCCTGCATATCGCCGCTGATGGTGTATTTGTTCTCTTGTGCCTGCCCTGCCACTGCAACGAGGGCGAGTAGGATGGTGATAATGGGCTTCTTTGCGTTCATACAACAGCCTTTCTTCTCCATGATTGTATTTCTTCTGCCACCTCTTTCAGTCTTCTCCGCTTCTCTGCCTCAGCCCTCGCACTTGATTCACGGGCAGCCGCGGCCACATCCTCCATCAGCGCCTGCAACATTTCGTCGGTAGGCTCTTCGGTGGAAGTCAGTCGATATCGCTTATGGATGTCAGTCATACGCCTCTATTTTTCTTGTTTTCGGGGCAAAAGTAGAAAGATTTATTGGAAAAAGCACCTTCCTCTCTCTCAATTTAAATATTTCTTAACAAAAACAGTCCGCACACCGCACGGGAATCATCAGCAAGCGTGAATTATTAGGTGTAAAAGTGGAATAAAACTGGCTTTATGAATAGATAAAGGAGGCAATTCTAATAAATCTGCTCCATTTTAAAGCTTTTTAATCCTATCATGGCTGATTTCTACACGAAAATCCGTATTTTTGCAGCGGACGAGAGGCCATAGTGCCCTTTTCCAAGTCTTATTGGTTATAAATTAGCGTTCGCTATCTTTTCTTGTCTCCGAAACGTGGAAAATTTCAATAGACAAGTTGCATAAGCAACACAAAGAAAGGTGAAGTGAGCGCTCGCGCGATAGCGTGGGCGGACTTAATCTTGTGTTGCAGGCAATTTCCACGGCCTCGGAGAGGATGAAGTAAGTTCACGCTTCTTTCTTTCCAAAACGGAAATGAAACTTATAATTTAAGTTTCGGGAGTTCCTAACTCGCCATTTTATATTGATATAATTCGCAA
>CAMVUB010000062.1 GCA_947170495.1 uncultured Prevotellaceae bacterium | reverse complement strand
CCTGACGCATGGCGAGGTTGCCGATGGTGAGCATGAAGGCGATGGGCTGCTTGGCAGCCTTCTCCGTCGTCAGGCGCAGGGTCTCGAAGTCGCTGGCCAGGCGGCTGGTCTGCAGAGCGGGCACGTCGGGATCACTGGAATGCTTGCAGGTGCAGTCGCAGGCGAGCGGCTCTTTGCCTTCGCTCGTCTCGGTGAAGTTCGGGAACTGGTTGGTGCCCAGCAGGAACTCCTTACGTTTGCCGGCATTGGCGTGACGAGCCTTGTCGGTATCGTTGATGGCCTGTTGGATGGTACCGGCCTTGACAGCGGCGAGGAAACCGCCCTCTTCCTCTACGGCGAGGAACAGCTTCCAGCCTTCCTTGGCAATAGCGACGGTCAGCTCCTCCACGAAGTAAGAACCGCCGGATACATCGACAATCTTGTCGAAGTGGCACTCCTCCTTCAGCAGCAGCTGCTGGTTGCGGGCGATGCGCTCGGCGAAGTCCGTCGGCACCTCGTAGGGAGTGTCAAACGGCGTGACAACCATCGAGTGGATGCCTGCGAGAGCAGCACTCATGGCCTCGGTCTGCGAGCGGAGCATGTTCACGTAGCTGTCGAAGACGGTCTGGTTGTAGGTCGTCGTGGCGGCGTTGATGCACATCTGGCAAGCGCAGTCGCACTTGGGCTCATACTGCTTCACAATCTGTGCCCACAGCATACGGGCGGCACGGAACTTGGCAATCTCCATGAAGTAGTTGCCACCGACACCCATGTAGAACTTGATCTTCTTAGCGGCAAGGTCAACGGGAACGCCAGCCTCCACCATCTCGTCGAGGTATTCCTTACCCCAAGCCAGTGCGTAGCCGAGCTCCTGATAGACGTAAGCGCCACTGTTGCAGAGCAGGTCGCTGTGAACCATCACGCAACGGAGGTTGGGGAAGTCCTTGAGCTTCTCCACGAGCTTGGGCATGTCGGGCAGGAGCATCGTCGTGTCCTTACCCTTCATGAGCATACGCTCGATGGGGTCGAAACCGATGCCGCCGACAATCTTTTCCTTGTCGTAGCCCTTCTTCGTGTAGTAGGCTACCACGATGTCGGCCAGCTCCAGTACGTGACGCTGACAGGTGCGGAAGCTCACCTCGATGCAGTCGCAGCAGATGCCATCGAGGAGAGCCTCTATGAACGCTGCGCTCACCTTGTCGCCAGGGATGCGGAAGCCGAGGGAGTTGATGCCCTTGTTCAGGATGTCCAGTGCCTTGGCGTTAGCCTCCTTGGCATCGTCAGCCTTGATGTTCTGACGGACGTACCACTGGTTGTTGTCCTTCTTGTTGCCACGGACGAAGGGGAATTCGCCGGGCAGCGCATTGACGGTAGCCAGTTGGTCCACGTCCTCCTTCAAATAGAACGGTTGCATGGAGAAACCTTCGTTGGTTCTCCACACCATTTTCTTCTCGTAGTCAGCGCCCTTGAGGTCAACCTCAATCTTGTCGCGCCATTCCTGGCGGGTCGGGGCGGTGAAGTCCGCGAAGAGTTTTTCTTTACTATCTGCCATAGTAAGTTTGAATTAAAAAATTATATGTTTAAGGTATATTTGCGTCTTAAAAGCGGGCAAAGTTACCAAAGTTTGTTGGAGCGGCCAAATTTGCGGGACGAAAACTTCGCGCGCATACCTCTTTTTCAATTATTTTAATTATTCGGCCTCACTTCGGGGGATTTCTATCACCTCCAGGTCTTTGAAAGTTCCTTCTTCGACGGTCACACGCACGAGCGTCCGGACCTGATGCCAACCTTGAAGTCCGGCAGCCCCAGGATTGATATGCAGCAGCCCCAGCTGTTTGTCGTATTGCACCTTCAGGATATGGCTGTGGCCGCAGATGAAGAGCTTCGGAGGCCGCGTGTAGAGCTGGTTGCGGATGCTCCAGTCATAGCGACCCGGATAGCCGCCGATATGCGTCATCAAGACATCGGCACCCTCACAGTTCCAACGTAGCAGTTTGGGGAACATACGTCGCAGGTCGCCGCCGTCGCAGTTACCCACCACGGCGCGCAGGGGCCTAAAAGCAGCCAGACGATCGGCTAACTCCGTGCTACCGATGTCACCGGCGTGCCAGATCTCATCGCATTCCTCGAAATACTTGAGATAGCGTTCATCCCAATAAGCATGGGTGTCTGAAAGGATTCCTATACGTTTCATGGCGCAAAGATACGCTTTATTTAATAAAAGAGAACGCCGATAGTCAAAAACTTTAAACTTTAAACCATAAACTTTAAACTTTTTCACTACCTTTGTCGCCAAATTGGATTAAAGCACAACAACTGCATATGATTGTTTGTATTGCGGAAAAGCCTTCAGTGGCGCGCGACATTGCGAAAGTGTTGGGCGCTACGAATGACCGCGGCGGCTTCATCGAAGGGAATGGCTATCAGGTCACATGGACCTTCGGCCACCTCTGCGAGCTGAAGGAGCCGGCGGAATATTCGCCGATGTGGAAAGCATGGAGTTTGTCACAACTGCCCATGATTCCCACGCGCTTCGGTATCAAGCTGAAAGAGGACAAAGGCGTAGAAAAACAGTTTGCCATCATCGAGAAACTGATGCAGGCCGCCGACAGCATCATCAACTGCGGTGATGCCGGTCAGGAAGGCGAACTCATCCAGCGATGGGTGATGCAAAAAGCCGGTGCGAAATGTCCGGTGCAACGCCTATGGATCAGCTCACTAACCGAAGAAGCTATCCGCGAGGGTTTCCAGACCTTGAAGGATCAGCGCGAGTATCAAAGCCTCTATGAGGCCGGCCTCTGCCGCGCCATCGGCGATTGGACGCTGGGCATGAACGCTACGCGCCTCTACACCCTGAAATACGCCCAAAACCGTCAGGTCCTCAGCATCGGACGTGTGCAGACGCCAACTCTGGCACTGATTGTCAACCGCCAGCATGAGATTGATAACTTCAAGCCTGAAACCTACTGGGTGTTAACCACCAAGTACCGTGACACCGTCTTCACCGCCGTGATGGAAGAAGGTGATCGCGGCTTCAAGACGCAGGAAGACGGAGAGAAGGCGTTGGCCGCCATCCGCGAATTGCCGTTCACAGTCACCAGCGTGGAGAAAAAGGCGGGAAAGGAAGCACCGCCCCGCCTCTTCGACCTCACTTCGCTGCAAGTGGAATGCAACAAGAAGTTCGGCTATACGGCCGAGCAGACGTTAGGACTTATCCAGAGCCTCTATGAGAAGAAAGTGGCCACCTACCCTCGTGTCGATACCACCTTCTTGCCTGATGACATCTACCCCAAATGTCCGCAGATACTGGCCTCGATGACGCCCTATGCCAATTTCATCCAGCCCCTGTTGGCCAACGGTAAGCCCTTGTTGAAGAACAAGAAGAATGTCTTTGACAGCAGCAAGGTCACCGATCACCATGCCATCATACCCACCTCGGTACCCGTCACGACCGTTCCTCTGACCAATTTCGAGAAGCGCGTCTATGACATCATTGCGCGCCGTTTCATCGGAGTTTTTTACCCCGACTGCAAGTTCGAACAGACCACGGTATTAGGAGAAGTTAGACCCACCCCCAACCCCTCCCGTGATGGAGGGGAGCAGGCTGGCGCGCAGCCTTCGAGCGATAGCGAGGCTCTCCCCCTCACGGGGGAGCGGGGAGAGGGTCTTCTTTTTAAGGCCACTGGCAAACGTATCACCGACCCCGCATGGCGCGTCCTTTGGGAAAAGAAGAAACCCGCAACACCCACCGAGGCTCCCCTTACAGTTCCCGAGGGTTCTCCCGAGGGCTCTTCTGAGGGTTCTCCCGAGGGCTCAGAAGACGCCCCCGACACCGAACGCTCCTTACCCGCTTTCAAAAAGGGCGAGAGCGGCCCCCATGAGCCCAATCTGGCGGAGAAGCAGACCACCCCACCGAAACCTTACACTGAAGCAACCCTGCTGCGTGCCATGGAGACTGCGGGCAAACTGGTCGATGACGAGGAACTTCGCGATGCCCTCAAGGAAAACGGCATCGGACGCCCCTCCACCCGTGCTGCTATCATCGAGACGCTGTTCAAGCGACAGTACATCCGTCGCGTTCGCAAAAGCATTGCGCCCACACCTACAGGCATCGAGCTCATCGGACTCATTCATGAGGAGCTGTTAAAAAGTGCCGAACTCACCGGCATTTGGGAGAAAAAACTGCGACAAATTGAGCACCATGAGTACGATGCCAAAACCTTCATCGAAGAGTTGAAACAGATGGTCACCGACATCGTTCTGTCCGTAATGCAGGACAACAGCAACCGACATGTCGCTGCATCAGGGCAATAAATAAAGAGGTTCGCACGTTATATTTAAGATTGAGAAATTGAAAAGTTGAAAGATACTTTTGCCCATAAAGCCTATAAAGCCCATAAGACCCATAAGCCCTATAGGTCTCATAAGGCCCATTTCCTTTTTCTCGCCCTTTCCATTTCTCAATTTTTCAATCTTTCAATCCTACTTTCTTCCTGCAACGCCGAAAGCAGCATGAAGAAGGGGGATCAATACTATGCCCTCGGCGAGTACTACGATGCCGCTGCCGAATACAAGGCGGCTTACAGTAAGACGCCTACGAAGCTGCGCGACAAACGTGGTGAACGCGCTATCAAGATGGCCGACTGCTATCGCAAGATTAACTACACCGCCAAAGCCATTGGCTCCTACCAGAACGGCATCCGCTACACCGAGAAGGCAATGGCAGACCGCAAGAAAGCTGCAGAAGCCGCTGCCAAAGAGAAAAAGACAAAGAAGTCCACTGCCAAGAAAGAACCCATTCAAGAAGCCCGCAGCGCCAGCAAGAGATCGCGTAAGGCGCAGGACAACAGCATCTCACAAGTCTCCGATCTCGACACTCAGCTCTCTCCTGAGGACAGCCTCGCCGAAGCGACCATCCTCGAATCCACCCTGCTGTTGGCCCGTCTCCAGCAGAAGAGCGGAGACTACAAGAACGCCATCAAGAACTATGAGCGCTATCTCGAGGACAGCAAAACGCTATACGATCTGTATCCGACCATCTGCACACCCCAGAACGACACGTTGGCCATGAACGGCCTCATCGGCTCGCGTCAGGCAACGGTAATGAAGCAGAAGCCCACGCTCCACACCGTCAAAAAAGAGCCATCGCTGAACTCGCGCCGCTCAGACTTCTCCCCTGCCCTCTTCGGCGACGATTGGGACCAGCTTTATTGGACCTCCACTCGTCCGCAGGCCACCGGCGATGATCTCTCGGGCATCACGGGCACGAAGTACGCCGACATCTTCTGGTCTAAGAAAGACGACAAAGGCAAATGGAGCGCTCCAGAGAAAGTCGAGGGCGACCTCAACACACCGCTCGACGAGGGTGCCTGTTGCTTCACGCCCGATGGTAAAGCCATGTACCTCACCTACTGTGCTGCAGACCCCGACTACCCCCGCTACGCCCAGATCTACACCTCCAACCGTAGCGATGCCTCATGGTCGAAGCCGCAATTGGTGAAGATTAGCAAAGACACGCTCTCATGCTTCGCCCATCCCGCCATTTCGCCTGATGGAGAATGGCTCTATTTCGTGAGCGATATGCCCGGTGGACACGGCGGGAAGGATATCTGGCGCATCGCCATTAGTGGCAGCAACATCATCGGAGGTGCCGAGAACCTGGGCGCTCCCATCAATACCCCCGGCGACGAAATGTTCCCCACCTTCCGCTTCAACGGAGACCTCTATTTCTCCAGCGATGGACACCCTGGCATGGGCGGTTTGGATCTGTTCATGGCTCAACAAGACACCGCAACCCATATCTGGAAGGTCAAAAACATGGGATTCCCCATGAACTCTGCGGGCGATGACTTCGGCATGACCTTCGCAGGCATCCACAACCGCGGTTTCTTCAGCACGAATCGCGGCGATGCACGCGGCTGGGACCATCTCATGAGTTTCGAATGCCCCGAGGTGCTTCAGACTGTCAAGGGATGGGTGTATGAAAAGGACGGTTATGAACTGCCGGCCGGACTCGTCTATATGATTGGCAATGACGGCACCAATCAGAAGTTAAGCGTGCGCGGCGACGGTTCCTTCACCGCTGTCATCCAACCCCGCGTGGAATACATTTTTCTGGGTACATGCAAGGGGTATCTCAACCATGTCGAACAACTCTCCATCGACACCTCCAGCGTCAGCCGCGAGTACGTGCTTCAGTTCCCTCTGGCTTCTATCACTGCCCCTGTGCTGGTGCGCAACGTCTTCTATGAGTTTGACAGCGCGGCTCTCACAGAGAACAGCACCGCAGCCCTCGACAGCCTCGTCGCACTCCTCAACAACAATCCCAATGTGACCATCGAGCTCAGCGCCCACTGCGACTACCGCGGCAACGACCAGTACAACGAGCGACTCTCACAGCGCCGTGCCGAAAGCGTCGTCAACTACCTCATCGCCCACGGCATCGCCGCCGACCGCCTCACGCCTAAGGGCTATGGCGAGAGCCGTCCGAAGGTCGTGAAGCGACGCATTGCAGAGCAGTACCCCTTCCTGCACGAAGGCGACACCCTCACCGAAGCATTCATCCTCACACTACCCGAGGAACAACGCGAGCCTTGCAACGCCCTCAACCGGCGCACCGAGTTCCGCGTCCTCCGCACTACCTACGGCCTCTTCGATGCTGTACGCTCCAAGGAAGCGACCAAGCCTGAAAGTTCTGAAGAGACCAAGGAGAAATAGCTTTTTTATTCCCCTCAACGAAAAAAATTCACCTTTTTGTGCGCGGTTCGGCAAAAAAACACTACTTTTGCCGCGCTTAACCATTCTTTCAACAGAAAATGGACGATTATCACCAACGTAACAACATGAATTGAGGACCGGAGTTCGCATGGCGGGCTTCTTGATGCCCTCAACGTTAAACGCTCAACGTTAAACGAAAAAATTACGCCAATGCGAACATTTTGGAACACAACTCATGGTCTGCATACGCTGGACCAATGGCAGCCGAATTGCTGGGTGCAAGTGACGTGCCCCACGGCTGATGACTCTCACTACCTGCAAAACGAACTGGGCATCCCTGATTACTTCCTCGACGACATCGCCGACACGGAAGAACGTGCTCGCTATGACTACGATGATGGATGGATTCTCATCATCCTGCGCATCCCCTATGTCAAGGAGGTGAAGTCACGCACGCCCTACACGACCATCCCATTAGGTATCATCCTCAAGGGGGATGTCTGCATCACCGTGTGCTACTTCGAGACCAACCTGATGATAGACTTCGTGACCTACCAGCAGAAACGGGGCGCTGGCTTCACAGACTCTGTGGATATGGTTTTCCGTCTTTTCCTCTCTACTGCCGTATGGTTCCTGAAACGGCTGAAGCAAATCAACGCCCGCATCGAAGCTGCTAAGCAGCACTTGGACCGCAAGGTAGATAATGCCGACCTAATAGCGCTTTCGCGTCTTCAGGACAGCCTCACATACTTCGCAACTTCTATCCGCGGCAACGAGACACTGCTCTCAAAGCTGAAGTTCAAGTTGCCGGTCGATGAACTCGACGCAGACCTCATCGAGGACGTCAGCATCGAGATGAATCAGGCACGCGAGACGACTGGCATCTACTCCAACATCTTGGAATCGACGATGGATACCTACGCGAACATTATTAATAATAACATGTCAACGGTCATGAAAACACTGACCGTCATCACTATGTTCATGATGGTACCGACATTGGTAGCCAGTTTATTCGGCATGAACCTCATCAACGGCTTAGAAGAGCATCCCCTCGGATTCCCCATTGCCATTGTGCTTTCCGTCGCTTGCACAGCCCTCTTCTGGTGGTACTCCAAGCGGAAAGCATGGCTTTGAAATCATTTTTTTGCTGTTTTGTTAGGCCGAATCGATTATTTTACGTTTATTTGCAGGCCTTTTAGGCTTTTATGAACCTTTTTAGCTACTAAATTGTAAGCAAAATGACTGAAACCAACGAGCTGCAGCCTATCCCCGAAGTGGAAGCTGCAGAAGTAGAAGCAACGCAGGCGCCCGCCGCAGAACCTCAAGCAGAGACGCCGGCAGTAGAAGAAAACAACGTTCCCGAGAGCTCTTCAGAAGGCCATCCTCTCTATGAGACCAAAGAGCAAGTGGTAGATCGCCTCCGCGAGATTCAAGCCGAGGATAATGGCGGTGACCGCAGTGAATTGGACTTGCTGAAGCAAGCTTTCTATAAATTACATAAAGCAGCGCAGATAGCTGCGCGCAATGCTTTCTTGGAGGCAGGCGGACAACCTGAAGACTGGCATGCCGAAGTGGATGGCGCCGAAGAGAACTTCAAGGCCATCATGGCCTCCATCCGTCAACGTCGTGCACAACTCGCCGAGGAAGCCGAGAAGCAAAAGGCTGCCAACCTCAGCCGCAAGCTCGATATCATCGAGCGTATCAAGGAACTTGCCACTTCACCAGAGGAAGCCAACGCACATTTCGATGAATTCAAGCAGCTGCAGGCCGCGTGGAAAGAGACGGGTGCCGTACCTGCTGAGCGTGCTACCGAGGTGTGGAAGAACTACCAGCTCTATGTGGAACAGTTCTACGACCTACTGAAGTTGAACAGCGAAGCCCGCGAATATGACTTCAAGAAGAACCTCACCGCCAAGGAGCGCCTCATCGAACTGGCTGAGAAACTCGTGGATGAAGAGGATATCATCGCTGCCTTCAACAAGCTGCAGGCCCTGCACGCCGAATACAAGGAGATAGGTCCCGTGGCCAAGGAGCTGCGCGACGATGTCTGGAACCGCTTCAAGGCTGCCAGCACTGTCATCAACAAGCGCCATCAGGAGCACTTCGAGGCCATCAAGGCTCGTGAAGATGAATGTCTGCAACAGAAGACAGCTCTCTGCGAACAGGCTGAAAGCATACAGACAGATGACATCACCACCTTCGCTGCTTGGGAAGAAAAGACCAAGGAAGTGATTGAGCTCCAAGCTCAATGGAAAGAGATAGGTTTTGCCGGCCACAAGCAGAACAATATCATCTTTGACCGCTTCCGCTCGGCTTGCGACCGCTTCTTCTCTGCCAAGGCAGAATATTTCCGGAATATCAAGGATGAGCAGAACGGAAACCTCGAAGCCAAGCGCAAACTGGCAGAGGAGGCTGAGGCTCTGAAAGACAGCACTGAATGGAGCAAGACTGCTAAGAAACTCATAGAGCTGCAAAAGCGTTGGAAAGAGGTAGGCCCCGTTCCCCGCAAGTACAGCGAGCAGCTATGGAAGCGCTTCACAGAGGCTTGCGACCATTTCTTTGAAGCGAAGAATGCTGCAGGTGCAGACCAGCGCGCTGAAGAGACCGCAAACATGGAGGCAAAGAAAGCAATTATTGAACAGCTCAAGGAGCTGGCTACTGATGCTGCTAATGCCACTATCGATAAGGTCAAGGAACTGCAGGCACAGTGGAATGAAATCGGGCACGTACCCTTCCGCGATAAAGACAAGCTCTATAAGGAATACCGTGCAGTGGCAGACGAGCTCTACAAACAGTTCGGCGCAAGTCAGGCACGCCGTCGCCTCGAAGGCTTCCAGAAGAGCGTGCGCCAAGCTGTGGCCAAGGGTGAGAGCACACTGGGCCGCGAGCGCGAGCGCCTCATGCGCATCTTCGAAGCACGCAAGGCTGAGGTGCAGACCTATGAGAACAACCTTAATTTCCTCAATGCCACCAGCAAGAGTGGCAACAGCCTCGTTGCTGAGATGAACCACAAGGTGGAGAAGCTGCGCGAGGAAGTGGAACTCCTCAACCAGAAGATTAAGGCCGTCGAAGCCGAGATGCGTGCCCCTAAAGCCGCTCCCGAAGCTGCAGTGCCCTCGGCATCAGCCGAGGGTGAATCACCAGAAACCACTCCTGCCGAATAATCCCATCACATTCCGATGAAAGATTTACTGGATATCGCTATTCGCGCCTCGCTCGCCGCGGGGCGCGATATTCTTTCTATCTATAACGACCCCGATGCCGACTTCGGCATCGAACGGAAGGCCGACAACTCACCCCTCACCCGTGCCGACAAGGCAGCCCATGCCCGCATCATGACCTTCCTGCAACCTACGGGCATCCCCGTCCTCAGCGAGGAAGGTGCTCACCTACCCTACGAGGAGCGCCGCCACTGGAAACGCCTCTGGATAGTGGATCCCCTCGACGGCACCAAGGAGTTCATCAAACGCAACGGTGAGTTCACCGTCAACATCGCCCTCGTAGAGAACGGCACACCCGTCCTCGGTGTCATCTATGTGCCCGTCACAGGCACTATCTACTACGGCGAAACCGGCGAAGGGGCATGGAAAAAGGTCCTTTCGAGCGATAGCGAGGCCCTCCCCCTTACGGGGGAGCGGGGAGAGGGTCTTCCCTTCACCGTAGTAGCCTCTCGCAGCCACCTCTCACCTGAGACCGATGCCTTCATCAACGACCTGCGCCGCGAGCACCCCGACCTGGAACTCGTCTCAAGCGGCAGCAGCCTGAAAATCTGTCTCGTCGCCGAGGGGAAAGCCGACATATACCCCCGCCACGCCCCTACGATGGAGTGGGACACCGCAGCCGG
Source organism: uncultured Prevotellaceae bacterium (assembly GCA_947170495.1). Classification (GTDB taxonomy): domain Bacteria; phylum Bacteroidota; class Bacteroidia; order Bacteroidales; family Bacteroidaceae; genus Physcousia. The sequence goes on along the minus strand of CAMVUB010000062.1, from coordinate 820 downwards.
TCATGCCATCGCTCTTGCCGCGGGTCACGAGATGGTGGATGCCACAACGGGGAAGCCCCTCCACTACAACAAACCAGATCTCCACAACCCTTGGTTCATTGTTCGATGAACACAAAAGTGCATGCTTTCCTATCTTGACATAGAGAACATAGAGCGAAGCACGGATGGTGTGGAGTACCATCCCCTGCGACCATTCCTGCCCGTTAACGCATCTGTATTATTTCTGGGTAGCTTTCCACCCCAACGCAAGCGATGGTGCATGGATTTCTTCTATCCCAATTTCATCAATGACTTCTGGCGCTTGATGGGGCAAATATTTTTTGATGATCGCAACCACTTTGTTGATTCTACTGCCAAGCAATTTCGTATCAATGACATCGTTGAGTTTTGCACAGGATACGGACTCGCGTTCTTTGACACATCAACTGCTGTGCGACGACTACAAGGCAATGCTTCAGACAAATACTTAGAAGTGGTCATACCAACAGATACTCACATGCTCCTACAGCAACTACCACATTGTAGAGCTATCGTAACAACAGGCGAAAAAGCTACTGAGACCATCTGTGCCACACTCGGTATAACAGAAATTCCAAAAGTAAATTCTTCAGTCATTCTACCTCTGAAAAACTCGGACAATGCCAACCTTGTCCTCTATCGCCTACCCTCATCATCACGTGCCTACCCTTTAGCCTTTGACAAGAAAGTAGAAGCATATAAGAACATGTTTAGCTCTATCCAATAAGAAAACCCTCGGGCTACAGCGTAGTCGGGGAGGGCATTATAGGTGTCCACTCGCAGACACTACTAGTCCCTCGCC
>CAMVUB010000061.1 GCA_947170495.1 uncultured Prevotellaceae bacterium | reverse complement strand
GTAACACAACAGGTTTTGGTTCTGTTTTTCCTGGTTCGAATCCGGGTATCCCAACCACGAAAGTTGAGCGTTGATAGTTGAGAGTTGATGGTTAAAAGTAGAAAAGAATTCTTGAGAAGACTTTGTCTCTTTCTTTTCATATTGTTGGGGACATGCGCCAGCGTGCGCGCTCAATACGATGCTGCGTTCAATCATTATTGGGCGCTGCAATCGTTTTATAATCCCGCTGCTTCTGGTTTGAAGGGTCAGATTGACGTGCAGGGCGGCTATGCCCTGCAGATGCTGGGCTATGAGCATGCGCCGGCCACGATGATCATCACGGCAGACCTGCCGTTGTGGTTCTTCGGTCCTGCGCATGGCGTAGGTGCCGGCTTCGTGAACGATAACATAGGTCTGTTCCAGCACAAGAAGTTCTACATCCAGTATGCCTACCACCAGAAGCTGTGGGGCGGTCGCCTGAGTATTGGCGCACGTGCAGCCTTGCTGGCGGAGACCTTCGATGGTGCTGGATTGGACCTGGAAGAGGGTAATGACCCGGCCTTCCCGACCTCGGAGGCTGACGGCACGGCGTTCGACCTGGATGCGGGCATCCGCTACGACGGCAGACGGTGGTATGCCGGCTTCTCGGTAATGCACACTTTGGGCCCCACAGTGGAACTCGGTGAGGCCAAAGTGAATGAATTTAAAATCCCACAAGTGTATTATTTGACTGGCGGATACAATATTCCTTTTAAAAATCCGTTATTCTCTATGCAGACATCAGCCATCGTACGTACTGATTTCGACTATTGGCGAGGTGATATCACGGCCCGTTTGAACTACAAAGGTCCGAAAGGAAAGTTCTACGCGGGCGTGGGCTACAGCCCAACGATCTCTGCATCGGTCTTCATCGGCGGCGACCTCCACGGCATACAGCTGGGTTACTGCTACGAGATATACACAGGCGGCGTTGGCGCGCTACAAGGCACCCACGAGATTAGCCTCGGCTACACCACGGCGCTCGACCTGTTCAAGAAAGGCAAGAACCGTCACCAAAGTGTGAGGATTCTGTAAGATTGAAATATTGAAAAATTGGAAATATTGAAAATTACATAAAGATATGCGTAATTGTCAATTATACATTTTACATTTTACATTGGCCGTCGCTGTAGCGATGGTTATCACGTCCTGCGCCGGCTCCAAGTCGAATGCAATGGCTACGGGCGGTGAGATTACCGGTGTGCGCGGCACGTCCTTTGCCGAGCCTGCACCCTTTGGGATGGTAGGCATTCCGAAAGGTTCGCTACGCGTAGGTATCGAAGAGGGCGACACCCTGTGGGGTGCCGGTTTCCCTGTGCGCGACATCAGTGTCGATGGTTTCTGGATGGACCAGACGGAGGTGAGCAACGCCAAGTACCGCCAGTTCGTGATGTGGGTGCGCGACAGCATCATCCGTGAACGTCTGGCAGACCCCGCCTATGGTGGCGACGAGACCTTCAAGATCGAGGAAGACAAGGAGGGCAATCCCATCACGCCCCATCTGAACTGGAACAAGAACATTCCTTGGCGTAAGGCCAACGAGGATGAGCAGCGCGCCATCGAGAGCGTGTATATCACTCATCCCATCGACGGCACCAAGATGCTGGATGCCAGCCAGATGAACTATCGCTACGAGGTCTATGACTACGCTGCTGCAGCCCTGCGCAAGCACCGCATCAAGAACGACCGCGACAACGGTATCGGTGTGTCCTCGTTGGAAAAGCGCGACCTGAACACTGACCATGAGTACTCGGATGCCGACGTGATGATCTCCAAGGACACCGCTTACATCGACGATGACGGCAATGTCATACGTCAGACCATCACGCGCCCGCTGTCCGGACCGTGGGACTTTCTGAACACGTACATCGTGAACATCTACCCCGACACCACATGTTGGATTAATGACTTCCGTAATGCCGAGAACGAGCGTTACATGCGTCTTTATTTCTCCAATCCTGCCTACGATGACTACCCCGTGGTGGGTGTCTCTTGGGAGCAGGCACAGGCTTTCTGCCGCTGGCGCACGGACTATTTGCTGAAAGGTCTTGGCAACAACGGCCGCGAGATACAGCCCTACCGTCTGCCCACCGAAATTGAGTGGGAGTACGCCGCCCGCGGCAAGGACGGCAACCCCTTCCCCTGGGAGGCCAAGGACGTGAAGAGCGATAAGGGCTGCTACTATGCTAACTTCAAGCCCGACCGCGGTAACTACACGAAGGACGGAAGCCTCATCACCTCGAAGTGCGGCATCTTCTCCGCCAACAGCAACGGCCTATACGATATGGCCGGCAACGTGGCGGAGTGGACATCGACCGTCTATACCGAGGCCGGTGTGGAGTCCATGTCCGATATGAACCCAGAGCTGCGCTACAACGCGGCGAAGGAAGACCCCTACCGCCTGAAGAAGAAAAGCGTGCGCGGCGGCTCGTGGAAAGATCCCGAGAGCCTGATCCGCTCTGCATGGCGTTCCTACGAATATCAGAACCAACCCCGTTGCTTCATTGGCTTCCGCTGCGTACGCAGCATGGTGAAAGATGCCAGCGGTGTAAAAAATAAAGGAAAGAAATGAGCAAATTCTCTCTTATAGCCCGCTTACAGCACTGGATGGATTCCGTGCCGGGCCAGACATTCATGAACTATGCCTACAGCTGGGGTGCTGCCGTCGTTATCCTCGGTACGCTTTTCAAGCTGACGCACATCCCGGGTGCTAACCTGATGCTGTTCATCGGTATGGGTACGGAGGTCTTCGTGTTCTTCGTATCCGGTTTCGACCGTCCTTTCAACTCCCAGAATACTGAGCTGGCCGATGAGTTCATCGACCTAGAGGACCTGGAGGCCATGAAGGAGGCCGCACAGACCGTTGCCGAGGCTGGTGCTGCGGCAAATGCCAGTGGTGGCACCGTCGTCATCGGCGGTGGTGCGCCTGCGGGTGGAACGGTTGTCATCGGTGGCGGACAGACCGCCACCAACGGGGCTGCTGTTGGGGGTGCAGGAGGTGTTGTTGAAGGTGGCGCGACGATCGTCGGTGGCGGAGTCATTGGCGGTGGCGTTATCGGAGGCGGTGGCGCCGGTATCTCCGAGGAGGCCGCTGCAAACCTCGCCGCTGCCGCACAGGCTGCCGCAGGAGCTGCTGCCCTCGGACAGGATGCTCAGGGGCTGCTCACCAACGCGCAGGCTGCCAACGCTCCCGAAGTGGAAGATGCCATCGAGGCTTACGTAGATCAGCTGCAGCAGCTCACAGAGGTGCTGGGTAAGGTCCGCGAGCAGGCAGGTCGCATGACGCAGGACAGCGAGGAGATGATCAACCTCAACCGCACGCTTACTGGCATCAACACCATCTACGAGATGCAGCTCAAGAGTGTCAGCCAGCAGGTCGGCACCATCGACCAGATCAACGACCAGACACGCAAGATGGCCAAGCAGATTGAAGAGCTCAATGGCGTCTATGCCCGTATGATTGAAGCCCTCACCGTGAATATGCCCAAGGCTGCTCCGCAGGCTTAACCAGCCTTATAAGCCCTATTAGGCCCAAAAGTCCAATAAATTCAACAAGAATGGCAGTAAAGAAAAGACCCATATCACCGCGTCAGAAGATGATCAACCTGATGTACGTCGTCCTCATGGCGATGCTCGCACTCAATGTGTCGAGCGACGTGCTGAATGGTTTCTCACTGGTGGACAAGAGCCTTCAGACGACGACCAGCAATGCCACGAAGGTGAATCAGGGCATCTATGATGACTTCGAGGAGCAGATGAAAGCCAACCCGAAGAAGGTGAAGGAGTGGTATGACAAAGCCCAGAAAGTGCGTCGCATCTCCGATTCTCTCTTCAACTTCGCCGAAGAATTGAAAGAGCTCATCGTCTATGAGAGCGATGGCAAGGACGGTGATGTGACCAATATCCGCAACCGCGAAGACTTGGAGGCTGCCACCAGCGTGATGCTGGCCCCCGGCACAGGTCGCGGCGAAGCCCTCTACAACGCGATCAATAGCTATCGCGAGCAGATCATCAAGATGGTGACAGATTCCGCACAGCGCCGCATCATCGCCAGCAACCTGAACACCGAAGTGCCGCAAAATGTGCGCACACTCGGTAAGAACTGGCAGGAATACATGTTCGAGTCCATGCCTACGGCCGCTGCCGTCACATTGCTCACCAAGCTGCAGGGCGATGTGCGCTACGCCGAGGGTGAGGTGCTCCATGATTTGTCTGCCAACATCGGCGTCAAGGATATCCGTGTGAACGAGTTGAACGCCTACGTGATTCCTAGCTCTCAGGTCATCGTGCAGGGTGGCCGCTTCTCGGCACAGATCCTTATGGCTGCCGTCGATACCACGAACCGTCCCACCATCTATATCGGTGGCCGCAAGATCGAGAGCGACCGCGGTATCTACGAGACCATCTGCAACACGACGGGTGATTTCACCCTCGTGGGATATATCGAGATGATGAACGCGCAAGGCGAGCTCGTGCGTCGCGACTTCGAACAGAAGTACAGTGTCGTGCCCCCCGCCGCCACCGTGTCGGCCGACCTGATGAACGTGCTCTATGCCGGTTATGACAACCCGATGAGCGTCAGTGTGCCCGGCGTGCCGGCCAACAAACTACAGGTGAGTATGACGGGCGGCGGCCTGACCCCGAAGGGTGACGGCAAGTTCATTGCACGTCCCACCGGTGTGGGTGGCGAGGCCGTCATCACCGTGGCAGCCCAGACCGAAGGCCGTCTGCAGGAGATGGGTAAGTTCACGTTCCGCGTGCGCAAGTTGCCCGATCCTACAGCCTTCATCGCCTATGCCGACGGGCAGGGTGGCGAGAACCGCTTCAAGGGTGGCAAGCTTGCCAAGCAGGTGCTCATGAACGCCGATGCCCTCGGTGCTGCCGTCGATGACGGCCTGCTGAACATCCCGTTCCGCGTGCAAGGCTTCGAGACGGTGTTCTACGACAACATGGGTAATGCTATTCCCGAGGTCAGCAATTCCGCTGAGTTCACGGCACGCCAGAAGACCATGTTCCGCAGCCTGGCTCGTGGTAAGCGCTTCTTCATCACACGCATCCGTGCCGTAGGTCCCGATGGGGTAGAGCGCACGCTGGATGGCGCAATGGATGTGACGGTGAATTGACATATTGAACTTTTGAAGCAGCGAGAGCAATCAAGCTTGCTTGAATTGCCGAGTCGTGACAAAAGTCAACGAAGTTAAAGATTGAAATATTGAAATATAGATCATTGAATATGAAAAGATTCTTGATTATAGGGTTTGCGATGTGCTTGGGCGCGATGGCCGTGCAGGCGCAGCCCAAGAAGAGCAGGGTTGCCGCCGTTTCCACAACGACGACGCAGAAGAAGACGACGGCTGCAAAGCCCGCCAGCGACCGCGCAGCCTTGATGTTCCCCACTTCCGATGTGATGCCCGAGGATGTGGTGTGGCGCCGCGACATCTATCGTCAGCTGGACCTGATGAAGGATGCCAATGCACCCCTCTACTACCCCGTGGAGCCGCACGGCAAGGACCAGAACCTGTTCACCTATCTGTTCCGCCTGTTCGTATCCGGTCGCATCCCCGCCTACCAGTACAAGCTGGATGGCAACGAGAGCTTCGAGGCCAAGGACAAAGCTGATGCCCGCGAGCTGTTGGAGCGTTACTCCATCTACTACGAGGAGAAGGACGGCAAGGTAAGTGTGCCCGAGAGCGATATCCCATCGGCCGAGGTGACACGTTATTATATTAAGGAGTCCAACTACTTCGACCAGCGTTCGGCCACCTACACGACGCGCGTCACAGCCCTCTGTCCTGTGCTCATGCGTGGCGCCGACGATTTCGGCACCGAGGCTACGCCCTATCCGTTGTTCTGGATCAACTATGACGATGTCGCCGCCTATCTGTCGCGTATGCCGCTCATGGCGTCGAACCTGAACAACGTGACGAACATGACCGTCGATGACTACTTCACCATGAACCGCTACGAGGGCAAGATCTATAAGACCAACAACCTGCAGGGTCGTGTGCTGGCCAACTACTGCAAGACGGACAGCGCCATGACCAATGAGCAGAAGCGCATCGAGCAGGAGCTGGCGGACTTCGAGAACCACATCTGGCACCAGCCAGTGCCAGCGGATAGCCTCGACAGCGTGGCAGTAGATGGCAAGGACAAGAAAGCTTCCCGCGCGAAGGCGAAAGGCAGCAGCTCCAAGAAGGACACGAAGACCTCCACATCGCGCCGCAGCAAATCCTCCTCGGCAGCTTCCAAACCCAAGAGTGGCGGCTCCTCGGCACCTCGTGTCTCGGCTCGCCGACAACGGCACTAACCTCTTATAGACAACGAATCAGATGAGACGGTTCCTACTTCTTACCATCATCGCATTGAGCGCAGCCATGAGTGCTAGCGCTCAGTTGCGTTACGGTCTGGACCTAGGATTGGAAGTCTCACGCCTAAGGTTCTCCAAATCCGTGGCAGATGCGAGGAACCGCGCAGGATTCTTCCTGGGGCCCAAGATACACGCCAAGATACCCAAGTTGGGTTTGGGAGCTGACATCGCTTTGCGCTATGCCCAGAAGAGCGCAGCCATCGAGGTGTATAACACCTTAGAGACCGAAATCTATGAGAAGGAACAAATGCACTATATCGAGGTGCCGCTGAATGTGCGCTGGGACATCTCCATCCTGAAGGCTTTCGGCATCTTCGTTGCCACAGGACCGCAGTGGGACTGGTACCTGGGTCCTTCGACATGGGAGAGCACCGAGCTGTTCAAGGCCACCTTCAACCACCACACACTGGGTTGGAATGTGGGCACAGGCATCATGCTTTTCAAGCGCCTGAACCTCAGCGTCAGCTACCATTTCCCCCTCACCGATCAGGGATCCTTCGTAACACGCGTCTATAATACTGTCGCCAAGCAGGTTGAAGATGCGAAAGTCGATATGAACAGCCATTCCTGGCAGATCTCTCTTTCCTTTTTCTTTAATAAATAATGTTCGCGGATGTCCTCTTGCCTGTCCCCCTCCCGGGACTGTTCACCTATGCCGTCCCTGCAGCGTTGGACGCTGTGGCGCAGGCTGGATGTCGCGTGCAGGTGCCCTTCGGCACGAAGAAGTCGGCCACCGGCCTGATTGTGCGTCGCCACCACGAGCCCCCCACCGACCCCAAGGTGGTGGTGAAGGACATCATGGATGTCCTCGATGCCGACCCTGTCATCCTGCCTGAGCAGTACAAACTCTGGCAGTGGATCTCGGACTACTATCTATGTGCCATCGGCGAGGTCTTCAAGGCTGCGCTGCCAGCGAAGCTGAAGAAAAGACCCACCCCAACCCCCTCCCGTCAGGGAGGGGCTCTCCCCCTCACGGGGGAGCGGGGAGAGGGTCTCCCCTTAGCCCTCAACTCCCCCCTCCCTTCCCTCTCTCCTGCCCAGTCTGCAGCCCTCTCCGACATCCATAGGCAGTGGGGGCAGAAGCCCGTGTGTCTGTTGCATGGTGTCACGTCCTCCGGCAAGACAGAATTGTATATCCATCTCATCGCTGAGGCGCTGGAACGGGGGGAGCAGGTGTTGTACCTGCTGCCGGAAATCGTCCTCACAACGCAGCTTACCAACCGACTGAAGGCCGTCTTCGGCGAGCGCCTGGGCGTCTATCACAGCAAGTTCACAGACAAGGATCGTGCTGATGTGTGGATGCGCCAGCTGTCCGTCCAGCCCTATGATATCATCGTGGGTGTCCGCTCCTCCATCTTCCTGCCTTTCCAGCGCCTCGGCCTCGTCATCGTGGATGAGGAGCATGAGGTGAACTTCAAACAGCAGGACCCCGCCCCCCGCTATAATGCCCGCAACGTAGCCATCTTGATGGCTTCGCGCGCAGGGGCACGTACCTTATTAGGAACTGCCACGCCCTCGTTTGAGAGCTATTACAACGCCCGCATGGGGAAGTATGGCTTGGTGACCCTTCGCGAGCGTTTCGGTCAGGTGCAGCTGCCGGATGTCGAGATCATCGACGTGAGGGAGCTACGCCGCAAGCACCTGATGCAAGGCCCCTTCTCGCCACAGCTGTTGGACGCCATGCGCGATGCTCTAGAGGCTGGCGAGCAGGTCATCCTGTTCCAGAACCGTCGCGGCTTCGCGCCACAGGTGCAATGCCACGTCTGCGGTTGGGTGCCGCGCTGCCCGCATTGCGACGTCCCGCTGACGCTGCACAAACGCTCCGGTCGCATGACCTGCCACTATTGCGGCTACGCAACGGAGATCCCCCAGCAATGTCCAGCCTGCGAGACCCCCGATTTGCGTGGTCACGGCTATGGCACCGAGCGAATCGAGGATGAGCTGGCGCGCCTCTTCCCGCAGGCACGCCTCGCACGTATGGACCTTGACACCACCCGCACCCGTGCCGCCTACGAACAAATCCTCGACAACCTCGCTGCCGGCCACACAGACATCCTCGTAGGCACGCAGATGGTCACCAAGGGTTTGGACTTCGAGCGCGTCAGCATCGTGGGCATACTCTCTGCCGATACGATGTTGAACCAACCCGACTTCCGCGCCTACGAGCGCGCCTTCCAGATGATGTCGCAGGTGTCGGGGCGTGCCGGCCGCCGGCGGCAGCGCGGACGTGTGCTGCTGCAGACGATGGAGGCACAGCTGCCCATCATTCATCTGGTGGTGACGAATGATTTCGATACGATGTACCAGGAGCTGATGTCCGAGCGCCGCGAGTTCTCATACCCGCCCTTCACGCGGCTGGTGATGGTTTATTTCAAGCACCGCAGTGCCGACCTCATCGAAAGCCTGTCGCGCGATGCAGCCCTGCGCCTGCGAAGTGTGTTCGGCTCGCGCGTCTTAGGCCCCGACGAGCCATCCATCGCCCGCATCGGAGGCTTGCACATCCGTCGCCTGATCATAAAAATGGAACCGACGCTCTCCTTCTCCAAGGCGCGTCAGTTCCTCATTCAGACACGTGCCGACCTTATGGCCGAACACCTCTATAGTTCAGCACATATTTATTTCGATGTCGATCCCTTGTGATCGGCTTCGGGCGTTCCCTCTTCTTTCTGGGCTTTCTCTGCCGCTTCCGCTTCTGCGTTGAGCGTCGGATAAGAAACGCGCGTGTGGTAGATGGTCTTCAGCTTATCCTTGAGCACGGACTTGGTGGTCTGTACGTCGGCAAAGGTGATGGGGCAGTCGCGGAAGTATCCGTCGGCCATCTGCCCGTCGATGATCTTATCTACGAGAGTGCCCACGCTTTCCTCGGTGTATTCCTTCAGCGAGCGTGCGCTGGCCTCTACGGCATCCACCATCATCAGGATAGCTTGCTCCGTCGTGCTCGGGTTGGGACCTACGTAGGTGTAGTCTTCCACGTTGATGGGCTCATCCGGGTGCGCATTCTTCTCCGTGATATAGAAGTATTTCGCCATTCCGCGCCCGTGGTGTGTGGCGATGAAATCGCGGATAATCTTCGGTAGGTTGTATTTATCGGCCAACGCCAGCCCGTCGGTGACATGGCGCAGGATGATGGCAGCGCTGTCCTTGTTGGTGAGGTTGTTGTGCGGGTTGAGGCCGCCCAGCTGGTTCTCTGTGAAGTACTCGGGGTTCTCCAGCTTGCCGATATCGTGGTAGAGGGCGCCCGTACGCACCACCTGTGCCTTCGCCCCAATCTTGTTGGCCACCGCGGCGGCCATGTTGCTGACCATCATCGAGTGCTGGAAGGTGCCGGGTGCCTGCTCCGACAGTCGGCGCAGCAGCTGGCAGTTGATGTTGGAGAGTTCCACCAGCGTGACATTGCTGGTGAAGCCGAAGATGCGTTCCAGCAGGTACAGCAGCGGATAGGCGAAGAGCAGCAGTACGCCGGAGATGGCGATATGCGTGTAGATGTCCCAGTCGATGAGCGTCGCGCTGTTGCCGTCGAAGATCTTGCGGCCGTGCATCAGGTCGATGCTGAAGTAGAAGACGAGGGCTGTCGCCGTCACCATGATGGCGGTGCGGAAAATCTGCGAGCGTTCCGAGAGGTCGCGCAGCGAGTAGATGGCGATGAGGCCGCCCATCAGCTGTGTGGTGATGAACTCAAAGGGGTAGCGCAGCGACATGGCGCACAGGAGGATGGTGCAGACATGTGCGAAGAAGGCGGTGCGCGAATCCATGAACACGCGCACGAAGATGGGCAGCATCGCGTAGGGAATCAGATACACCGTGAGCAACGCGTGGCGCACCAGCAGGAAGGTCAGCAGCGGGAACGACAGCACCTGCAGGCTCAGAAGCAGGGAGTAGCGCCAGCTGTTGGCGTAGTCCTGACGGAAGAGGTTGAGGTAGAGCACCAGACACAGGATGATGATGACCACGTAGGACACCTGTCCCAGCAGCTGCAAGCGGTCGTCGCGTGTCGGCTGCTGGCGCGCCGCCTGCGCCAGGTTGAAGCTCTCCAGGATCTGATAGACCTCTTCGGTCACGATGTCACCGCGGTCGATGATGTTCTGCCCCGCCTGCACATAGCCGGAGCTGGGGATGACGGAGTGCTCCAGGTCTTCCAGCAGCTTGTTGGACTTGCTCTCATCGAACACCAGGTTACCCTTGATGAAGAGGTTCAGGTTCATCTGTTGCAGCTTCTGCTTGTTCACGAGATGCTGCTCGGCAATGCTGAAGATGTATTCGTAGGCCGATTTCTCCGAGAAGAGCGCCCCTATGGCATACGAGCTGGACTCGGTGTCGTGGAAGACGCGGATATGGCTGATCTTCTCCAGCTGCAGTGTCTGTAGGTCGCTGTTGCTGATGACGCCGCGGCTGTAGATCTCATGCAGGCACATCTCCACGATGGAGCGGTAGTGAGCGGGCAGCTCCTCGTTCTCCTGACCGCGGAAGGCCTTGCGGAAAGCCTCCACCTGCTGTGTCTCCACGCGCTCCTGCAGCTCGAAGTAGGGCTCATACGTCTTCATCAAGCTGTCGCGCTCGTGCTGCAGCTGTGCCTCGGTCTTCAGGATGGGGAAGTCATAGGGTGCGATGAAGCGTCCGTAGGGCCATGGTTTGTTCGCCTCAAACTGCATGGTAGCACGTTCGCCGCGTGGCAAAAACCACACGAGGATGAACGTGGCGCATACAATGAAGAGAAACTGTAGGAAATAGTCCTTCCAAGACTTGTCTGTGGGCTTATTATATCGGCTCATAGGGGGGTAAAGAGGTTTGTTTCTACATTTCGAGCACAAAAATACATATTTATTTGCTACTCGTCCAAGATTTTGTTGTATTTTTGCACAAAATTCAGATAAAAACAGCTTATGAATACACAAAAAGTGCGTGTTCGCTTCGCACCATCGCCCACAGGACCCCTTCATATCGGCGGCGTTCGCACCGCCTTGTACAACTACCTCTTTGTCCGTCAGCACGGCGGCGAGATGATCTTCCGCATCGAGGACACGGACAGCGCCCGCTTCGTGCCGGGTGCCGAGGACTATATCCTCGAGTCCTTCCGCTGGCTCGGCATCGAGTTCGATGAGGGCGTCAGCTTCGGCGGCGACCACGGGCCCTATCGCCAGAGCGAGCGCAAGGA
>CAMVUB010000060.1 GCA_947170495.1 uncultured Prevotellaceae bacterium | reverse complement strand
CCCGCCCCGGCACAATCTGCGCCCATGGGCGGGTTTCCTTTTAGTATCTCCAAGTGAATCGTCTTGGCTGTGGGGAAGCGGTCGAAGAGGGCGCGACAGATGCGGCCGGCGACATGCTCCAGGAGCTTCGACGGCACGGCCATCTCGGCCTTCACGACCTCATACACGTCGGCATAGGAGACGGTGCAGCACAGGTCATCGGTGTCCATGGCACGGGAGAAGTCGGTGTCGAGGGCTATGTTCAGGATAAAGTAAGCCCCCACGGCGCGCTCCTGCGGGAGCACGCCGTGGTAGGCATAAATCTTGATGTCCTTCAGCAGGACCTTTGAACTTTGAACTTTGAACATTGAACTTTGAACTTTTGGAGCAGCGAGAGCAATCAAGCTTGCTTGAATTGCCGAGTCGTGACAAAAGTCAGCGCAGCTGAACTTTGACCTTTAAACTCGCCATTAGCCACAGCGGCTGGCGCCGCAGTTCGTGCAGATGAGACATCCTTCCTGATAGACTAAGGTCTCCTGTCCGCAGTTGGGGCACACCTGTCCGCGGGCTGCCGTGCCGTCGGCGACGTACTTCTTGAGGGCCCGTTCGACGCCGTTCTTCCACGTGTTGATGCTCTCGCTGTTGAGCTGCAGCTGATCCACGAGGCGGATGACGTGGTCGAGGGGCATACGATAGCGGAGCACGCCTGAGATGAGCTTGGCATAGTTCCAGTACTCGGGGTTGAACTTCTCGCTGAGTCCTTCGACGGTGGTCTTGTAGCCGCGCTTGTTCTCGAACTGGAAGTCGTAGCGCTTGCTGCCGTCGGGGTTCATCTGCTTGATGATGCGTCCCTTGGTGACGGTCTTGGGCAGCATAATGCCCTCCTCATCGTCCTGCAGACCTGTGAAGATCTCATAGGGGTAGCCGTTGAGGAGTCCTACGAAGGCCACCCATTTCTCCTTGTTATTCTGGAAGCGCACCACGTCGCACTCCAGCACATCGGGGCGCTTCTCCACGACCTCGGGCGGACGGCAGATGTGTGTGTGCTCATCGCTGGTTTCCAGCTCGGGCGTGTCGGTGGGAGCTGTGCCGACGGAGGAGCCGTCGGCCGCAGATTCAGCGGGCTTCTCCTTCTTCTTGCTGACGCTGATCATGACGCCGCTGCGCGAGCCGTCGCGATAGATGGTGCAGCCCTTGCATCCGCTGCGCCACGCCTCCATGTAGAGGTCGTTCACGAGCTGCTCATCCACGTTGTTGGGCAGGTTCACGGTTACGCTGATGCTGTGATCGACCCACTTCTGGATGGCGCCCTGCATACGCACCTTCATGAGCCAATCCACATCGTTGGCCGTGGCCTTGTAGTAGGGCGACTGCTCTACGAGCTCGTCGATTTCCTCCTGCGTGTAGCGGCGCTCGGTGTCGAGTCCGCAGGTCTTCATCCACGTGAGGAACTTATGGTGATAGACGATATACTCCTCGAAGGCATCGCCCGTTTCATCGACGAAATCCACATGCACCTCGGGGTCGTTGGGGTTCACCTTGCGGCGACGCTTATAGACGGGCATGAAGACGGGTTCGATGCCGCTGGTGGTCTGTGTCATCAGCGACGTGGTGCCGGTGGGTGCAATGGTCAGACATGCCACGTTGCGGCGACCGTACTTGACCATATCCCCGTAGAGCTTGGGGTCGGCAGCCTTGATGCGCTGTATGAAGGGGTTCTGCTCCTCGCGCTTGGCATCGTACATCTCGAAGGCTCCGCGCTCGCGTGCCATCTCCACGCTGCTGGCGTAGGCGCTCAGACACACCGTCTTCTGCACTTCCACGGCGAAGTCGGTGGCCTCCTGCGTGCCGTAGCGCAGTCCCAATGCGGCCAGCATGTCGCCCTCGGCGGTGATGCCCACTCCTGTGCGTCGTCCCATGCTGCTCTTGCGCTGTATCTTCTTCCACAGGTTGCGCTCTGCGAACTTCACCTCCTCGTTCTGCGGGTCGGATTCAATCTTGTCTAAGATTAGCTCAATCTTCTCCAACTCCAGGTCGATGATGTCGTCCATGATGCGCTGTGCCTTGCGCACATGCTCGCGGAACTTGTCGAAGTTGAACTTGGCATTGGCCGTGAAGGGGTTGTCCACATACTCGTAGAGGTTGATGGCCAGCAGGCGGCAGCTGTCGTAGGGGCAGAGGGGGATTTCGCCGCAGGGGTTGGTGCTGACGGTTCGGAAACCGAGGTCGGCATAGCAGTCAGGCACGCTCTCGCGCAGGATGGTGTCCCAGAACAGCACGCCGGGTTCGGCGCTCTGCCATGCGTTGTGCACAATCTTCTTCCACAGCGCGCTGGCATCAATCTCCTTTGTGACCATGGGCTCAGTGCTGTCGATGGGGAACTGCTGCGTGTAGGGCTTTCCCTCGGCGGCAGCCTGCATGAAGGCATCGTCGATCTTCACGCTCACGTTGGCGCCCGTCACCTTGCCCTCTGTCATCTTGGCATCGATGAACGCCTCGGCATCGGGGTGCTTGATGCTGACGCTCAGCATCAGTGCTCCGCGGCGGCCGTCCTGTGCCACCTCGCGCGTACTATTACTATAGCGCTCCATGAACGGCACGAGGCCCGTGCTCGTGAGTGCCGAGTTCTTGACGGGCGAACCTGCGGGGCGCAGGTGCGAGAGGTCGTGGCCCACGCCTCCGCGCCGCTTCATGAGCTGCACCTGCTCCTCGTCGATGCGTATGATGGCGCCGTAGCTGTCGCTGTCGCCGTCGAGGCCCACCACGAAGCAGTTGCTCAGGGATGCCACCTGATAGTGGTTGCCGATGCCCGTCATGGGCGAGCCTGCTGGGATGATGTAGCGGAAGTGGTCCAGGAGATCGAAAATCTCCTGCGCTGTCATCGGATTCTTGTACTTCTGCTCGATGCGGGCTACCTCGTTGGCGATACGCCAGTGCATGTCTGCCGGACTCTGCTCGTAGATATTCCCGTAGGAATCCTTCATCGCGTATTTGTTGACCCATACGCGGGCTGCCAGCTCATCGCCGGCAAAATACTCAAGTGAGGCCGCGAAAGCCTCGTCATAAGTGTAAGTCTTCTGTTCCACTGATGGTTATGGTAAAATGTGAATATAATTTCGTTTCTTGCAACGCAAAGTTTTCCGTCTCGGACAACTTTTTGCGGGGCAAAGCTACAATATTTTTCCCTTTTCTCCAATTTATTTCCTCAATTCTTTCTGCGCATTTCACGTTTTTTGTACCTTTGCACAGACATTATTTTTTAACGCATGAAACGGAATATCTTTATCTTTGTGGCTCTGATGGCCACGTCAGCCCTGATGGCACAGAATATCCAGTACCCGAAGACCGTCAAGGACGGTACTACGGACAATTATTTCGGCACCACCGTTGCCGACCCCTACCGTTGGCTTGAGAACGACACCAGCGAGCAGACGGCAGCTTGGGTGGAGGCCGAGAACCAGGTCACCAACGCCTACCTGTCGAAGATTCCCTTCCGCCAGAAGTTGCTGCAGCGCATGACCGAACTCATGAACTATGAGAAGATTGGGGCGCCGCGCAAGCGTCATGGCAAGTGGTACTTCTACAAGAACAACGGCCTCCAGAACCAGAGCGTGCTCTATGTGATGGACGAGCTGGGCGCTGCGCCCCGCGTCTTCCTCGACCCGAACACCTTGAGCGCCGACGGCACCGTGGCCCTCAAGGGCGTGTTCTTCTCCAACAACGGACGTTGGGCCGCCTACAGCATCTCGCGTTCGGGCAGCGACTGGCAGGAGTTCTTTGTCATCGACCTGCAGACAGGGCGCCAGCTGGACGACCACATCCAGTGGGCGAAGTTCTCGGGCGCAGCCTGGCAGGGCGACGGCTTCTACTACAGCGCCTACGATGCTCCCGTGGCGGGCAAGGAGTTCTCCAATGTCAACGAGACCCATAAGATCTACTACCACAAGATCGGTACGCCGCAGTCCGAGGACGTCTTGTTCTACCAGAATCCTGCCTACCCCAAGCGCTTCTATACCCTTGACATCAACGAGGAAGAGACCATGATGTACCTCTACGAGAGCGGTGCCGGAGCCGGCAACAACCTCTTCGTGCGCGATTTGCGTCAGCCGGGCTCACAGCTCATCCAGATGACCTTGGACATGGACTATCAGTACAGCCCCATCTTCTCCGATGGCGACAAACTCTTCCTCTTCACCAACTACGGCGCTCCCAAGGGACGCATCATGACCACCGATATCCACCATCCGGGCTTGAACGACTGGCAGGAACTCATCCCCGAGCAGCAGAACACCCTCAACGATGTCGATGTCATCAACCGCCAGCTGATTCTCACCTACATGCAGGACGCTTCCGACCACGCCTTCGTCTATGGCCTCGACGGCCGTCTGCGCCACGAGGTGCAGCTGCCCAGCGTTGGCAGCGTGGGCTTCACGGGCGACGAGAAAGAGCCTGAGTGCTTCTACACCTTCACCTCCTTCACGCAGCCCGGCACCGTCTATCGCTATGACATGGTCTCCAACACAAGCGAGCTCTATACAGCCCCCAAGGTGAAGTTCCGTCAGGAGGACTACACCAGCGAACAGGTGTTCTTCCAGAGCAAGGACGGCACGCGCATACCCATGTTCCTGACCTATAAGAAAGGGCTGAAGCGCAATGGCAAGAACCCCGTGTTCCTCTATGGCTACGGCGGCTTCAATGTGTCGCTGAACCCAGGCTTCTCGCCCGTCCGCATCCCGTTCCTTGAGAGTGGTGGCATCTATGCCCAGGTGACGCTGCGCGGTGGCGGCGAGTACGGCGAGGAGTGGCATCAGGCCGGCACGAAGATGCAGAAGCAGAATGTCTTCGACGATTTCATCGGTGCGGCCGAGTGGCTCATCCGCGAGGGCTACACCTCGAAGGAGAAACTGGCCATCGTGGGCGGCTCCAACGGCGGCCTCCTCGTGGGAGCCTGCATGACGCAGCGCCCCGACCTCTTCCGTGTGGCCATCCCCCAGGTGGGCGTGATGGATATGTTGCGCTACCACAAGTTCACCATCGGTTGGAACTGGTCCTCGGACTATGGCACCAGCGAGGATTCTAAGGAGATGTTCGACTACCTGCGTGCCTATTCACCGCTCCACAACCTGAAGCCCGGCACCGCCTATCCCGCCACCCTCGTGACGACCGCCGACCATGATGACCGCGTCGTTCCCGCCCACTCCTTCAAGTTCGCGGCTACGCTGCAGGAAAGTCACCAAGGCCCCAACCCCGTCCTCATCCGCATCGACACGAAAGCCGGTCACGGCGGCGGCAAACCCCTCGCCAAAGTCCTCGAGGAGCAAGCCGACATCTACGGCTTCATCATGTACAATGTGGGGATGAAGCTGAAATAAGGACGAAGCGGCAAAAAATTGCAGGAGAATCTCCTGCTTTGATGTGGTGAAGCTGTTTACTGCTTGACGATGGTGCGGCCATCGACAATCTGGGGACCGCGCTGGAGACGGGTGCGGCGGCGACCGTCGAGACCATAGATGGCGTGGTGTGCGGGTGCGGCAGCAACGGAGGTGATGGCGGTGGCGCGCTCGAAGTCGGCGACGCTCTCATAGAAGCCGATGTGCTTGATGACGCTGGTGCCGGTGTTGCTGGTGGTGCTGGTGAGGCCGAAGACGGTCATTCCCTGGCAGATGGAGAAGCGGTCGCCGGTGTTGTTGGCGGCGAGGCCGCTGCGGGTCATGTCCCACGCGATGATGGTGTCGCCGTCGGACGCCAGCTTCGTGGTGGTGGGTGCTACCTGCGAGCCTTTGTTGACGCCGTTGAGCCACCAGAGATAGCTGGCACCGCTGGCGCGCGAGAGGTTCGAGCCCTTGACGATGAGGTATTTCTGCGTGGCATTGATGTAGTAGTCGCGGTGTTGCCAGTCGAGCATCAAGGCGATGTTGTTATTGCCTGTGGCGGACGCGGTGAGGCTGTTGGCGGCATCGTCGTAGCTGATGTTGCGCTGTGCCACGCGGCCTTCGTCGCCCGTGAGCCAGTCGCGTGCGTGGAAAGCATAGCTGTTGTCGGTGTAGTCTTTCACGAGGCGCACATAGTAGAGGCCGGGGATGAGGGTGGTGGCGGAGGCGGTGAGGCGGAAGGTGATCTCGGCCTTGGGCGTGCCGTCGGTGTTCAGCATCAGCTCCTCGGGGATGGGCAGCTCCAGGTTGAAGAAGCCTTTGCTGTCGGCGGTCTTCACGCTGGCGGGAACGGTGATGTCGGCGATTTTCGTGCCGTCCACGGTGACATAGCCCTTACGCCCTTGGTCGGCAGTGGTCAGGCGCAGCATGATGGCGAGGCCTTGTGTGAGGCCTTCGGGGTTGGAGAGGGAGTATTGGATGTAACCGTTGGCATGGGCATCGCGGTAGGTCTCGCCGTTGTAGTTGCCGACACTGGAGTCGCTGCTGTACTGGTAGTGGTGTCCGGCCTCGCTCTGCTGCTCGCCCGTGGCCACGAAGTCCAGGGTGCGGGCGCTGAGGGCTGCGGCCTCGGCATCGGCGCGTCCCCATTCGCTCTGCTCGTAGGCCTGCGGGGTGGCAGCATACCAGTAGCACATATAACGGGCGTGGTGGATGCCGTAGAAGGGTTCCAGTGTGAGCGTGGTCCATCCGCCCTTCGACTGCTCGCTCTGGGCGTTGAGGGTGAAGCGCAGGTGCTGTGGGTCGGTGGGCGTGACGCGCTGTAGTGTCTGCGCGAGGTCGTCATCGATGAGCAGGGGTGCCGATGTCAGTTCCTTGACGGTGGCGCGGCTGCCGGGGGCGTGGTCCATGCGCCCTTCGTGGCCGTATTCGTTCTGCAGGGTTTCGAAGACGAGTCCTGTAGCTTCGGCTTCTGCGGCGCTGGAGGCTGTGGTCTTGGCGGCCATGAGGATGGGGCCGTACTTGAAGGCGACATAGTCTTCCAAGCCCGGACACGGTTCCAGGCGCAGGGACATGGGCAGGTTCACGGTGATGCGGTCGCCCACGGACCATGTGCGGTCGATGGTCACATAGGAGGCGGTGCCCTCGGTGACAGCAACGTTGACGGCGGCGCCGTTCACGCTGACGGCATACGCCTTGCCAGCCCAGGCGGGGTGGCGCAGGGCGATGGTATAGGTGCCTGCGCGCGTGACGGTGAGCTCTGTCTGTGCGACGTTGGTGTCTGCGGGCGGGTAGGGGAAGGTGGTCTGCTGGCGCAGGCCGAAGGTCTCGTTGTCGAGCTCGCTGGCGATGAACAGGTTCACATAGAGTGTGCTGCCCTCGTGGGTGTAGATGAAATGACCGTACTTGGAGTGGTTCTCCATACCGGTGCCGACGCAGCACCACATCGATTCATTGACGGTGGAATAGATGCGGTAGCCCTGCGGGCGCAGGGTGGTGAAATAGACGTAGCCGCCGGTGGCGGGGTCGCGCGTGGAGAGGATGTGGTTGTACATCGTGCTCTCGTAGAAATCGGCATAGCGTGCGTTGTGGTCGTCGTCGAAGAGCATCTCCGACAGCTTCAGCATATTGTTGCTGTTGCACGACTCGGGACCGTCGAGGTCGTTGATATAGCGCTGTCCGTTGGCGGGGTCGAAGAAATGCTCCGAGGTGCTGTTGCCGCCGATGCACACGGTGCGGTGGCTGACGACGTCATCCCAGAAGTTGAGGACGGCAGTCCTGTAGTTTGAGATATCGTTCGATTTCGTGTGCTGTTTCCATACGCGCTCGAAACCGATATACTTGGGCACCTGCGTGTTGGCGTGCTGGTTGTCAAGGAAGTGCGGGTTGTAGGGGTTGCCCTGCATCCCATTGATCTCATATTGATGGCTGTAGCGCTTCGCCGCCTCCAGGTATTTCATGTCGCCGAAGAGAGCGAAGGCATCAGCCAGCGTCTCGTTCATGCCACCATGTTCCCACCCCAGCACGGTCTGCATGTCAGCATCGGAGAGGTTAGAGATGACGGCAACAGCCCAGTCGGAGAGACTGCGGAACAGGTCGCGGGCAGTCTCATTGTCCGTGTAGATCCACGCATCGCGCAAGCCTGCCAGCACTTTGTGCTCGCAGTAGAAAGGTACCCAGCCGCCATACCTGCGGAACTCCGTGAGGTTGTTGGCGTAGAGCCCCGTCCATACCTGGTTGATGGGCTGTCCGCCGATGAAGCCTTTCAGGCCCTGGGTGTTATTGGCGAAGGCATCCTGACAATCCTTGAGGATATCAATGCAGTAGTCCAGACGTGTCTTGAGCTGAGCACGCAGGGCCTCGTCCTTCACGGCGGCGTAAGCCAGCGAGAGTGCTGTGAGGTAGTGGCCGCCCACGTGGCCTTCAAGGCTCCAGTCGCTGAGCCCCCAGTTGGTGAAGGAGGGGTGCTTCGTGAGCCAGCCGTAGTATTTGCTACCGCTCTTCGTGTGCAGACCGGCCTGGCGGATGAAGGGGGCCAGCAGGCGGTCGGCATCGTACTGCAGCAGGAGCTGTGCATTGCCGTCCATGGCTGCCTTCAGCGGGCTGTCGAGCAGTGTCACCTCTTCGAGGTCGAAATGTTGAGGATAGAGTTCGCTTTGGGCTTGGCTCAGGCTTGGCAGCAGTGCCATCAGGAGCAGGGCTTTACGTAGTGTTTGCATGACTTATGATGGATGGTGATATTGCTGGATGAGGTCGTTGATGCGGTCGAGCGTTTCCTCGGCGCTGGGGCGCTTATCTTCGGTGGAGTGTCGCTTCTCGGCAGCCAGCGCATCCTCATTCTGATGGGTGTAGCTGAGGCCGGCACAGAAGAGGCAAATATACCACGAGAACTGGATGAACAGCATGAACAATGGGATGGCAGCGAAGGAACCATAGATGGCGTTGTAGCTGGAGAGCCACACCTGAGAGTGGATGTAGAACCACTGCAGCCCGTGGAAGGAGATGCCAGCCAGCAGGCCCGGCAGCAACGTGGCTCGCCAGCATACATGGGTGTTGGGCATCAACTTGTAAAGCAGGATGAAGGCGATGCAGGCGAGGACATAGGGTGAGAGCTGCACCAGAAACTCGATGCCCGCATTCACGAAGGTGAAGTTGGGGAAGAAATGTCCGATACCCGTGAGGAATAGCTGCAGACCTGATGTGACGACGATGATGATGGGCAGCAGGAAGAATACGCTGATGTAGTTGACAGCACTGCGATAGAGCTCGCGGGATTCCCTCACGCGCCAGATGCTGTTGAAGGCATTCTCGATATAGCTGGTGAGGCTGTAGAGCGTGTAGAGTAGCATCAGCAGGCCCACGCCGATGAACACACCGCCGCGGGCTCGCTCCAGATAGGAGTTGACGAAGTCCATGATAGTGGCTGTCATCTCAGGTGTGAAGCGAACATTCGATGTCAGCTTTTCCTCTATGAGCTGCTCGAAGCCGAAGCCGCGGGCGATGGCGAAGACGATGGCCAGGATAGGCACGGCGCCAAGGATGCTGGAGTAGGTGAGGGCAGCAGCATGACCGGTGAGGTTGCGATCGAGAAAGAGCTCCACCGCAAGGATGCAGTGGCGCAGGGCATGGAAGACGGCGCGCGTCAGCCAGTGCCAGTCCTTGCCAGCCTCGTGCCACAGTCGGCCTTGTCGGAAGAATTCGATGAGGTGTTTCATTGGCTCATTTCCGATTTTGTGTGCAAAGATATAGATTTTATTGCTTACTGCGCATCACATTGCCGTATTTTTTATACTTTTGCACCGACAACCTATTCTCAAATATGTTTTTTTACCGACAAACACGAATGAAACAGTATGCATGGAACAAGGGAATGGCGATGCTCACGGCATGGCTATGGCTGGTTGTCGTGCCCATGGCGGCACAGGACGGTGGCTTTCAGAACGGGCAACTGTGGCCCGACTCGGAAGGGCATCACATCAATGCCCACGGGGGAAATATCCTCAAGCACGGCGACATGTATTACTGGTACGGTGAGCAGCGCCCTGATCGCGGCTACACGATGGACGGAGGTATTGCCGTATATACCTCGCCGGACTTAAAGCATTGGACGAATGAAGGCCTGGCTTTGCAGCTGAGCGCGGAGCCGGGCAGCGACATTGAGCGCGGTTGTATCATGGAACGTCCGAAGGTGGTGTGGAATGAAAAGATACAGCGCTTCGTGATGCTCTTTCACCTGGAACTGAAGGGGAAGGGCTATGAGGCTGCCCGTGTGGGCTTTGCGGTGAGCGAGCGTGCCACGGGGCCATTCCGCTTTATACGCAGTACACGCCTGCATGCGGGACGATGGCCTTTCGACATGACGGAAAAGGACATCAAAGCAGCGAAGCAGACCAATGCTGCAGCATGGCACAAGTGGTGGACACCGAAGTGGCGACGTGAGGTAGAGAAAGGCATGTATCTCTGGCGCGACTGGGAGGGCGGACAGATGAGCCGCGATATGACGGTCTTTGTGGATGACGATGGCCGCGCCTATCACATCACCTCCTCGCAGGAGAACCTGACGCTCCTCGTCAGTGAACTGACAGATGACTTCCTGGACTTCACCGGCAAATATAATATGGTGGCTCCCGGCGGCCAGAATGAGGCTCCCTGCATCTTCCATCGCGGTGAGGATTACTGGCTTATCTGTTCAGGCTGCACGGGATGGTCGCCCAACGAGGCACGTATGTTCCATGCCAAAAGCATCTGGGGACCGTGGACACAGCTGCCCTCACCCTTTACGGGCGTTGCCACCGGCTACCGCGAGATGCCGGCTAACAAGACCTTCGGCGCCCAAGGCACCTATATCTTCAAGAAGGACACCACCTATATCTTCATGGCCGATATCTGGAACCCCCGTCATCTGGCGCGCAGCCTCCACCTCTGGCTCCCCATTCAGTTCAATGAAGATGGTGTCCCCGTCATCCCTTGGACCACTGAGCTTCTATGAGATTATCTGCAAATATGCTTTTTACCATGTTGTAATCTTGATATAATCTATTGGTTTACACAAAAAAGCGCACCTGTCACCAATGAACGTGGCAGGTGCGTTCTTGCAGATGTTGTAGCCCTGATTACTTGAAGTTCTTGTGCTTGATGGTCCACTGGTCATAGCCCGTCAGGTCACCTCGGAGAAAGAGGGCTTCGGCTTCGCTCTTGCCCTTCAGCTGCCAGTCCAGCCAGGCGCGCACCATGCGCGCGTTGGCACCGCCAAGGGGTTGCTCGTAGGTCCCGCCATGGCCGCTCAGGGTGTTGTCGGCCAGAACCACCGGCACCTTCTTGATGGCCTCGTAGTCCATTTGTGCGTTCTGCCAGGCCACGTCCGAAGTGCCTCCGACAAGGTAGAGGATGGGCCCATGTAGTTGTTTCAGCGAGGCGGCACTGGCATCGGCCATCGTCATCTTTCCCATGCCGGCGTTGAGGATGAGGTAGGTCTTCAGACGCGGGTCAGAGGCATTGGCCAGCACCTGGGCACCGCCGCATGAATGACCCGCAGCGGCCATACGCGCCGTATCTACCTTATTATAGTATGGTGAGGCGGGGTCGGTAGCACGCTGACAGATCCAGTCCAGCGCCTTCTGCACCATGGACGAAGGTGTGTGCTGATCCTTTTCATGCTGAGCCATCATCTGTAGTTCGCCGATGGCGATGATTACGTAGCCGTAGGAAGCCACGTCGGTGAGCATATTCTCATAGCCGATACTGGTGTCCATGCAGCCACCGTTGCAGAAGATGAGCACGGGCAGCTGTTCCCGCTTCACCTCGCCGCGTCCAA
>CAMVUB010000059.1 GCA_947170495.1 uncultured Prevotellaceae bacterium | reverse complement strand
CATCAGCGGCAAGACGGCCACGGTGCTCTTCGGGCAGATGCGCACGCAGGTGAAAGTGGATAAGCTCGTGGCCGCACAGGAGCCCAAGAAGCAGGAGTCGCCCACGGGCATCACCTTCCTGGGGCGCGAGACACAGCGCGACATGCGCGAGAAGAGCCTGAACTTCAGACAGGACATCGACGTGCGCGGCATGCGCGCCGAGGAGGCCCTCAACGCTGTCACCCATTACATCGACGATGCCATACAGGTGGGCGTCGCGCGCGTACGTATATTACATGGTACGGGCACGGGCGCGCTGCGGCAGGTGATACGCCAGTATCTGCGCACCATCCCCGATGTCCTCGACGCCCGCGACGAGCACGTGCAGTTCGGCGGCGCCGGCATCACGATTGTGGAGCTGCGATGAAAAAAAATTGCCCTAAAACGCACACGATAAAAAAATAATCCCTATCTTTGCAAGCGAAATTGAGAAAAAAGAAATGCACATTGTCATTGCAGGAAACATAGGCAGCGGAAAGACGACGCTCACGAACATGCTGGCACAGCACTACGGCTGGACGGCACAGTTTGAGGCCGTCGATTACAACCCGTACCTCGAAGACTACTATAAGGACATACCGCGCTGGTCGTTCAATCTGGAGGTGTACTTCCTGAAGCAGCGCTTCAAGGACCTCCTGGAGCTGGCGCACTCGCAGGACACCATCATCCAGGACCGCAGCATCTACGAGGGCGTGTATGTCTTCACCACCAACAACCACCGCATGGGCAACCTCTCGGACCGCGACTTCGAGACCTACATGGAGCTCTTCGAGCAGATGACGGACATCCTGCGCTACCCCGACCTGATGATCTACCTGCGCGCCTCCGTGCCGCATCTGGTAGCGAACATACAGAAGCGAGGTCGCGACTACGAGCAGTCCATGCCCATCGACTACCTGCGCAACCTGAACCACCTCTACGAGGATTTCATCTACGAGAAGTACCGTGGCCGCATCCTACCCATCGATGTGGATCGCCTCGACTTCCAACATAACCCCGAGGACTTCGCACAGATCATTGACAAAATCGACAGCCAGCTGTTCTCACTCTTCCCAGAGTGAGAGAAAATGAAAAATGAAAGAGTGAAAAGTGAAAAATAAAAAGTTCCCCTTGAACTCTTGAACTTTTGAACCCTTTAAACGTTAAACATTAAACTTTAAACTGCGGCGAAGCCGCACACAACCATGCATATCGCCATCGCAGGAAACATCGGCAGCGGCAAGACGACCTTGACCAAGCTGCTCGCCAGCCACTACGGTTGGACGCCCCATTTCGAGCCCGTGGATTTCAATCCCTACCTCGACGACTTCTACAAGGATATGAGTCGCTGGTCGTTCAATCTCCAGATCTACTTCCTGAACAAACGCTTCAAGGATGTCGTGGAGATTGCCAAGAGCAACGACACCATCATTCAGGACCGCACCATCTTCGAGGATGCCCGCATCTTCGCCCCCAACCTGCACGCGCAGGGGTACATGAGCGACCGCGACTTCGAGACCTATACGGACCTCTTCGACCTGATGTTGTCGCTGGTGAAGCTGCCGGACCTGATGATATACATCCGCAGCAGCATACCCACGCTCATCGCACAGATCCAGCAGCGCGGACGTGAGTTCGAGCAGAGCATACGCATCGACTACCTGCAGGGTCTTAGCGAGCGCTATGAGAAATGGATTGAGGGCTACAAGGGGAACCTCATCATCGTGGACGGCGACAACTGCAAGTTCGGCAACGACCCGCAGGCTTTCCAGCAGGTCACAGACATGATCGACGCCGAGCTCTACGGCCTGTTCCCTTTGGGCAACTAACTTCGAAGTTATAACTTATTCCTTGTCCAGCGCTTCATATACGGAGTGCTGGCTTTTGTATTCGGGCACGATGGCTTTCATCTTGCGCACGGTAGACATGTTGTCAAACTGCTGGCTGATGCTCACGAGGTCATCGATGTCCTGGCACACCTGCGCGTAGTCGTACTCACGCACCTGAGCAATCTTAATCTTCTTATTGAACGTGGGCTTGGTGATCTCGGCGTCGTTGAGGACCTCCTCGTAGAGCTTCTCGCCGTCGCGCAGACCGGTGAACTCCACCTTCACATTGGTGGCGCCACTCAGGCGGATCATGCGCCGGGCCAGGTCGGCAATCTTCACGGGCTGACCCATGTCGAAGACGAAGATCTCGCCACCCTGACCCATCGTGCCGGCTTCAAGCACCAGCTTGCAAGCCTCGGGGATGAGCATGAAATAACGGATGATGTCGGGGTGCGTGACCGTCACGGGGCCGCCATTCTTGATCTGCTCGCGGAAGAGCGGTATCACGGAGCCGTTGGAGCCCAGGACATTGCCGAAGCGCGTGGTCACGAACTGCGTCATGCCCGCCTGGCCTTGTGCCTCCAGGAGTTTGTTGTGGCGGTCGAGGGACTGCACGTAGATTTCGCAGATACGCTTGCTGCAGCCCATCACATTCGTGGGGTTCACGGCCTTGTCGGTAGATACCATCACGAACTTCTTCACGCCGTACTTCACGGCCAGGTCAGCAATGATGCGTGTGCCCTGGACGTTGTTCAGCACCGCCTCGCTGGGGTTGTCCTCCATCATCGGCACATGCTTGTAGGCAGCGGCGTGGAAGACATACTGCGGGCGATAGGCCTTGAAGATGTTCTCCATGCGGGCGGCATTGGTGATGCTGGTGACGATGGTGACAGCGTCCAGCTCGGGGTATTCACGCTTGAGCATCAAGCGCACATCGTGCTGCGGCGTCTCGGCTTCATCGACAAGGATCAGGCGCTCGGGACCGAACTTGGCAATCTGGCGCACCATCTCGGAACCGATGCTGCCGGCAGAACCGGTGATCATGATACGGGCGCCATTCAGCAGGCGGGCCACGGCGTCAAGGTCCACCTCTATCTCGTCGCGCGGCAGCAGGTCCTCGATGTCCACCTCCTTGAGCTGCGAGGCATTGATGTCGCTGTGGCCGTCCCATTTCTGGCCCACGTCATAGGTGTAGATGTTGATGCCGGCATCCAGCAGGCTGCTGACCATGTCTTGCCTGCGGTAGAGCTCCTCACGCTTGAGCGGCGACACCAGCAGGGCTTTCACGCCCTTGGCCTTCATCTGCTCTATCAGACTGTCATCGTTGCGATAGACCTCCACGCCCTGCAGCATGTGGCCTATCATGTCATCGTCGTCAGCCACAAAGCCCTTGAGGGAGAAGCGCGTAGGCACCTGCATGCGGATGGCCTTGGCCAGCGCGATGCCGCCTTCCTTGACGCCATAGATGAACGCGCGCTTGAGGTTCTTGTCCTCCAGCACCTTCTCAAACAGGAACTTCATCATCACACGCGAACCCACCATGATGATGGTGGCCATGAGGAAGATGAAAATAAGGTCCTTGGAGCGGATGGGGACAAAGACTTTGTCAAAGGAGAAGAACCAACGGGCAACGACAATACAGGTGATACCGAAGAGGTTAGCGACACCGATGCGATAGACGTCGGCAAACGACGAATAGCGCAGCACACCCGAATAGGTGCGCATCATGCGGAAACCCGCCACGAAGAAGAGCAGATAGACGCCGAGCGTGCAAACGACAGGAAACAGATGGTTGAGTGTGGCGTGGACGCCATGGGTCAAGGCCACTACGATAAGTCCCGACAACAGGACCACCATACAGTCAAACAACAGCACGCACCAGTAGGGCAATGCCTGACGCGAGAAATACCAACTCGCTATCTTCTTGATAAAATCCATTATCCGTTCAGAATAAGTATGAAGCATGAGCTCCACACGGTGTTTATGACAATTTTCCTCGTGCCTTATAACACTTTCGCCCTGCAAAGGTAAACCATTCTTTTGGTTTAGGCAAGCTAAAACGGAAAGTTTTTGCGTTTGCAACAAATATTTCATATAAAACGGGGATTGTTTCGGCGAAAATCATTACCTTTGCCCACATGAAACAAGCCATGCTTTTGGCAGCAGGCCTCGGCACTCGCCTGCGCCCCCTCACCGATACGATGCCCAAGGCCCTCGTGCCTGTGGCGGGCAAGCCCCTACTCTACCATGTCTTCCAGCGCCTGCTGTCTGCGGGCTTTGAGCGTGTCGTGGTCAATGTCCACCACTTCGGCGAGCAGATTATCGACTATCTCGCCGCCCAGGGCAACTTCGGCATCGACGTGCGCGTCAGCGATGAGCGCGGCTTCCTGCTCGACACCGGCGGCGGCATCCGCAAGGCGGCCCCCCTGTTCGATGCGGGCAGCCCCGTCTTCATCCACAATGTCGATATCTTCTCCGACCTCGACATCAATGCGCTCTACGGCGCTTATGAGCAGGCTGGCGACGTGGATGCCGCCCTCGTGGTGTCGCAGCGTCATTCGCCCCGCCAGCTGCAGTTCGAGCCCGCCACCCATCGTCTGGTGGGCTGGCAGAACACACAGACGGGTGAGCAGCGCGGTCAGCAGGGCCTGCCCCTCGCCTTCGCCGGCATCCATCTGATTTCCCCGAGACTCTTCCCGCTCATGGAGAGTTACCCCGAGAAGTTCTCCATCATCACCTTCTACCTCGACATCTGCGGCAGTCGCACGCTCGTAGGCTACGAGCAGCCCCACTTCCGCTTCATGGATGTCGGGAAACTCGACACCCTCTCCACCGCCGAACAGTTTCTGGCAGACCTGTAAAAACACCCATAAGTCACATAGGCCCCTCAAGCCACATCCCCCACATCATCCCCCATGCAGAAAATCATCATCCTTGATTTCGGCTCCCAGACCACACAGCTCATCGGCCGCCGCGTGCGCGAGCTGGACACCTTCTGCGAGATTCTCCCCTACAACAAGTTCCCCGAGAACGACCCCGATGTCATCGGCGTCATCCTCAGCGGCTCCCCCTTCTCGGTCTATGACCCCGAGGCCTTCAAGATCGACCTCGACAAGATTCGCGGGCGCTATCCCATCCTCGGCATCTGCTACGGCGCTCAGTTCATGAGCCACACCCTGGGCGGTCGTGTGGAACCTGCTCCCAGCCGCGAATATGGCCGTCAGCATCTCACCACCATCGACCTCGACAACCCGCTCTTCAAGGGCTTCGACCTCGGTTCGCAGGTGTGGATGAGCCATGGCGACACCATCACCGCCATCCCCGACGGCTTCCAATGCATCGCCTCCACCGAGTCCGTGAAATATGCGGCTTATTGGTCGGCCCCCCTTTCGTCCCCCGAGGGGGACACTGATGTCCTAAATGTTGAGGGCAAAGCTGCAGAAGCCCCCTCGGGGGCCGTAGGGGGGGCTCCCATTTGGGGCGTGCAGTTCCACCCCGAGGTCTTCCACAGCGTGCAGGGTTCCCTGCTCCTGAAGAACTTCGTGGTTGACATCTGCGGCAGCACACAGAGCTGGAGCGCAGCCTCGTTCGTAGATACCACCGTGGCAGAGCTGAAGGCGCAGCTGGGCAACGACCGCGTCATCCTTGGCCTCTCCGGAGGTGTCGATAGCAGCGTGGCCGCCGTGCTCATCAGCCGTGCCATCGGCGACCGCCTCACCTGTATCTTCGTGGATCACGGTATGCTCCGCAAGAATGAGTTCACACAGGTGATGGAGGATTACAAATGCCTGGGGCTCAACGTGATTGGCGTGGATGCCAGCAAGAAGTTCTTCGCCGACCTGGCAGGCGTCTCAGACCCCGAACAGAAGCGTAAGATCATCGGTCGCGACTTCATCGAAGTCTTCAACGCCGAGGCACAAAGATTGATGACAACAGTGTCCCCCTCGGGGGACGACGGGGCGGCCTACCGCTGGCTGGGACAGGGCACCATCTACCCCGACCGCATCGAATCACTCAATATCACGGGCAAGGTCATCAAGAGCCACCACAATGTCGGCGGCCTGCCCAAAGAGATGCACCTGCAGCTGTGCGAACCCCTGAAATGGCTGTTCAAGGATGAGGTGCGTCGCGTGGGCCGTCAGTTGGGAATGCCCGAGCATCTCATCTCGCGCCACCCCTTCCCCGGTCCCGGCCTTGCCGTGCGCATCTTGGGCGATATCACACCGGAGAAAGTGCGTATTCTGCAGGATGCCGACGACATCTACATCCGCGGGCTGCGCGAATATGTGTGCGAGGATGGCGAGACATTATATAACAAGGTGTGGCAGGCTGGTGCCATCCTGCTCTCCACCGTCCGCAGCGTGGGCGTGATGGGCGATGAGCGCACCTACGAGCATCCCGTGGCCCTGCGCGCCGTCACCTCCACCGATGCCATGACCGCCGACTGGGCACATCTGCCATACGACTTCATGGCACGTGTCTCCACCGACATTATCAACCAGGTCCGTGGCGTCAACCGCGTCTGCTACGATATCTCCTCCAAGCCACCTGCCACCATCGAATGGGAGTAAGCCCGCTGTCGTATGAATTATAATGAGCGGAACAGGCATGACCGGGATGCGCTGATTCATTTCGAGAGCGAGAGCCATACCTACACGTTCCAGGGGCAGGTCTTCAAGTCTGTGACCACCGTGGTGGAAGAATGCTTCGAACAATTCGACGCAGACTACTGGGCTGCCCGTA
This sequence comes from uncultured Prevotellaceae bacterium, assembly GCA_947170495.1. Lineage (GTDB taxonomy): Bacteria > Bacteroidota > Bacteroidia > Bacteroidales > Bacteroidaceae > Physcousia. Next base: position 5,140 of record CAMVUB010000059.1, on the reverse strand, counting down.
AGGCGCCAGGCATGGGCATGACCCCTGAGGCGCTCAAGGAGCTTTGGGAACGCCGGGGTGAAGAGGCGCGCACGCTGGGCACCATGATGCACGAGAAGATTGAGCGCTACTACCTGGGGCTGCCCAACGCCAGCGACGAGACCTATCAGCTGTTCAAGCAGTTTACGCAGTACTACCAGCTGTCGCCCTTCAGGACAGAATGGGCCATCTTCGACGAGGACAGCCGCGTGGCCGGCACGCTGGACTTCCTGAACTGCCAGGATGGCGTCTTCACCATCTACGACTGGAAGCGCAGCAACAAACTCGTTGTCGATGGTCAGCCCGCCTGCGAGAGTCCCTGGGGCAAACGCGCCTTCGCACCCATCGCACACATCCCCGACACCACCTACTGGCACTACGCCCTGCAGGTGAGTATGTACCGGTATATCCTCGAAAAGAACTATGCCATCAAGGCTTCCGCCTCGCGCCTCGCCGTCTTCCATCCCGACAACCGACGCCCCTATGTGCTGGAAGTCCCCTATCTACGCAACGAGGTCATCGCTGTCCTGAACAGTCGGTGACCTCGCCGCGTAGATTGAATGATAAAGCCTTATTCCGCTTGTTCCTTCTTCTTGGCCTGCTCCTTGTAGTAGGTGTACAGGACGCCATAGTATCAGACGAAGTATTCGCTGCCGAAGAGCACACCCATCGCGCTGCGGTCGCGGTCATAGATGCTGCCGTCCATCACGCGCCCGTCGTTCCGGAACTGGTGTAAATGGCGACCGGAACGGACATCCGTCGCGAAGACGCCATACATAACAGTTTCGTTTTCATTTTGCGTTCTACTTTAGATTTAAGTTAGTTAAAGGGGCCTTGTTTCGAGGGTAAAAGTAGAGATAATAATTGATACAGCAAAAAGATTCGAAAAAAATTCACATTATTTTATGCGTTATGTTTGGTCATCCCGTCAAATACACCTACCTTTGCAACAGATTCCTTCAACTCATCCCTGCAACAACATGAAAAAGGTCACTTCCGGCTACGCCAAGCTGGACGAATGGGTGGCGATATGGCGCGAGACGCTCCCCCACTACTTCGGCTACCCCTTCAACGAGGTCTCGCCGCTGCGCGATTTCTACGAGTGGTACTATGCGGCCGGCATCAACCTCATGAACCTGAATAATGCCGGCGACCCGTTTACGGATACGCCTTGGGAGGTGTCGTCGCAGGTCTTCGAGCGCGAGGTCATCGAGTTCTTTGCACCTCGCTACGACTTCGACGACAACAACCGATGGGGACTCGTCACACACAGCGGCTCCGACGGCAACAACCACGGCATCTACTTCGGTGCCAACTACCTGAAGCATCGGACGGGCAAGGCCCCCATCCTCTATGTGAGCGACGAGGCCCACTACTCGAACATGCGACTGGCACACCTGCAGGACCTGGAGACGCGGTTGGTGAAGAGCGACACCATGGGGCGCATGATTCCCGAGGAGCTGGAACGGCAGCTCGACACGTCGCGCCCCGCCCTCGTGGTCTATGCCTGCGGCTCTACCTTCAAGGGTGCCATCGACGACATGCCTGCGCTGAACGCCGTACTCCGTCGCCACCCCGAACTGCCCGCCGTCTATCGCCACGTCGATGCCGCACTCTTTGGCGGCTACCTGCCATTTACGGAGCACGCCCATCTGGTGAGCAGCAAGAAGATGGGCTTCGAGTCTATTGCCGTCAGCGGACACAAGTTCTTCGGCATCGACTCACCATGCGGACTCTTCATCTGCACACGCGAGGTCTATGACAACCAGTCGGACTTCGACGTCCCCTACCTGAACAAGAACATGCGCATGATCAACTGCTCGCGCGACCCCATACAACCACTCAAATACTGGTGGGTGGTACAGAAAGTGGGTGCCGAAGAATGGGCACGCCAAGCACGTCGGATCATGGAGCTGACGGCCTACCTGAAACAGCAGCTTGACAAGGCCGGCTATCCCGCATGGGTGAACGAATACAGCAACACGGTCTTCATGCGCTGCCCGTCAGCCGAATTGGCTCACAAGTACCAGCTGGCACAGAACGACGACCCACGCTTTGGCGGCAAGCTGGCCCACGTGGTGGTGATGCAGCATTTCACCGAACCCGCCATCGATGCCTTCGTGGCCGAGCTCTGCTCAGAACAAAAGATAGCCCGCTGAAACCAGCGGACTATCTTTTTGTTTTGTGGAGCATGCGAGACTCGAACTCGCCACCTCTTGACTGCCAGTCAAACGCTCTAGCCAGATGAGCTAATGCCCCATTTGCTTGGAAAAGCGGTGCAAAGGTAGAGATTATTTGTGATATTGCAAATTTTTTTCGATTATTTTTGCTGAAAGTGCAATATTTCATATACCTTTGCACTCGAAAAGAGAACAATTCACGAAATATTGTATTAACGAACGATTCATACCATGAGTCTAATCAAATGTCCCGAATGCGGCCATGATGTGTCCACCAAGGCACCGGCCTGCCCTCAATGTGGAGTTACCATTGCTGGCAACCTGAAGCGCTGCCCGACCTGTAATACCATCGTCCTGAAGGAGGTGGAGGAATGTCCGCAGTGTCACACGCATTTTGTCGTTGAGACGGCACCCGCAGAGCCCTCGCAGCCCGCAGAGCCTATAGTGACAACGGAGGAGCCTACAACGCCCTCGGAAGAGACGCCCAAGGAGCCCACTAAAGAGGTGCCCGCAACCACCTCTGAGCCTGCGCAGGAGGCGGCGCCCTCCCCTGCCCCACGCAAGAGTCGCGGCGGGTGGATGCTGACGATTATCATTGTGGCGTTGGTGGCGATCATCGGTCTGATTGTATGGCAGATGAAGACCGGCGAGAGTGCTGCTGCCGAGCGGGCTTATGTCCTGCTGCAGTCCTGCAACGATCCGCAGAACTACGAGGATTTCATCATGCGCTACCCCAAGAGCCAGCATATCGCAGATGTGCAGGCGCGTCTGGAGGAGCTCCGCGAAGAAGAGACGGCATGGAAGGCTGCTTCCATCACGACTCAGGTGGAGCTGGTGCTGGCGTTTATCGACAAGTACCCCACATCGTCGCGCCGCTCTGTGGCTCTGCACCGCATCGACACGCTCGAATGGCGCCAGGCCGATGCCGACGGCACCTCTGTGGCCTATACCTCTTATATTAACGCGCACGAGGCGGGCGACTTCATCACCGAGGCTTACACAGCCCGCGACGAAGCCTTGCGCCGTGAGCTTCGTGCCCGCAACGACTCCATCGCAGCAGCCCAGGCAGACACCCTGAAGCTGGAGGCCCCAGGCATCGACAACGTATTTGCTCAGTAATTACCGGCGTTCCAGCAGCACCACATTCTCCACATGCTGCGTGTGGGGGAACATATCTACCGGCTGAATCCGCGTGACCTTGTAGTCTGTGTCCAACAGCGCAAGGTCACGCGCTTGTGTGGCGGGATTGCAGCTGACATAGACGATGCGCTGGGGAGCAGCCTTGAGGATGACGTTCACGACATCAGCGTGCATGCCGGCACGAGGCGGGTCGGTGATGATGATGTCCGGACGGCCGTGCTCAGCAATGAAGTCCTCGGTGAGGATGTCCTTCATGTCGCCAGCAAAGAACTTCGTGTTGGTGATGCCGTTAATCTCTGAATTAATCTTCGCATCCTCAATGGCCTCGGGTACGTACTCGATGCCAATGACCTGCCTGGCTTTCTTGGCCACGAAATTCGCGATGGTGCCCGTGCCGGTGTAGAGGTCGTAAACTAAAGACCCCTCTAAATCTCCCCGTGAGGGGAGACTCGCGTTTCCGCTTGCCAACTCTGCGCTAGCCTTCTCCCCTCCATCACGGGAGGGGTTGGGGGTGGGTCTGAATGCGAAGTCTCTCGCCACTTTATACAGCTCGTAAGCCTGCTCGGTATTGGTCTGGTAGAAGCTCTTGGGACCGACCTTGAAACGGAGGTCTTCCATCTGCAGGAAGACATGGTCTTCACCCTTGAAGACGGTGACGGGAAGGTCGCCGAAGGTGTCGTTGTACTTCTGATTATTGACGTATAACAACGAGGTATTTCCCAGAAACTTATCACCAATATATTGCAGCAAAGCTTCAGCTTGCCGTTGCTCCTCTTCGGTGAAGATACAGAACTGGATGAGCAGCATCAATCCGCCCGTGTTGGCGAGGCGAATCATCATGCCGCGCAGCAGGCCCGTATGCTCGCGGGGATCGAAGAACGTGAGGCCGTGCTCATAGGCGTAGTCGCGGATGGCGAGGCGCAGACGGTCGTTAATGGGCGCCATCAGATGGCACTCCTCGATGGGCAGAATCTTATCGAAGGTGCCGTTGGCGTGGTAGCCCACACTCTCCTGCCGCTCGAACTGCACGCCCGAGGCGATCTGCTCCTTCGTGAGCCAGCGCTTATTGCAGAAGCCGAACTCCAGCTTGTTGCGGTATTCCTGCGTCTTGGCTGAACCGAGGATGGGCGTACACGCAGGCAGCTCGACCTTGCCGATGCGCGTGAGGGCGTCCATCACCTGTTGCTGCTTGGCCTTCAGCTGCAGCTCATAGGGCAGCATCTGCCATTTGCAGCCGCCGCACACGCCGAAGTGCGGGCAGAAAGGCTCGATGCGGTCGGGTGAGGGTTGCACGAGTCGCACGACCTCGCCCTCGGCATAGCTGTGTTTCTTTTTCGTAATCTGAATATCCACCACATCTCCGGGGATGGCAAACGGCACAAAGACGACCATGTCTTCGACCCTCACCAAAGCCTTACCCTCAGCGGCCACGGCCTCGATGGTTACACCTTCAAGAAGCGGTAGCGGTTTGCGTTTTCTGCTCATAATTCTATCGTGCTATAACAGCCTATTTTTGTTTCTGCGTGCAAAGGTACGAACTATTTTACACTTTTCACGAAAGGTTTTGCGCATTTCTTTTGGCAGTGAGCAAAAAAAGAGTTACTTTTGCGCACAAGAAACCAAAAAAACCACATTATTCATCTATTAATAACACTAACGAATGAGTCAAAAACGTGTTTACACCTTCGGCAACGGACAAGCTGAAGGTAACGCGCAGATGCGCGAGCAACTGGGTGGCAAGGGTGCTAACCTGGCCGAGATGAACCTCATCGGCGTTCCCGTGCCTCCGGGCTTCACCATCA
>CAMVUB010000058.1 GCA_947170495.1 uncultured Prevotellaceae bacterium | reverse complement strand
ATGTCGGCGGCGCAGCCGGTGAGGTGGTTGGAGGTCGCGGCACCGCCAACGGCTTTATTCACTGCCGCAGACCTATATCCACTATTTATCACTATCGGAGCCTCCATGTATTCACTCCCCTCGCTAGCGATGCTCACATTTCTCTGCGCCAGCCTCTCCCCTCCATCACGGGAGGGGTCGGGGGTGGGTCTATAGCGCTCGTTGTATCGGCTACGAAGCTTCTCCAACCAGCCACAGAGGCGTTTCAGGTTTGCGACTTGTGCCTCATTCGGCACGTTTTTCAAATTCGTATTTGTTTTGGTTAACTCAGCGAGCGTAAAGTGCTCGCTGAGTCTGATACTTGTTTTTTCCATTTCTTGAACTTCTTGAACTTTTGAACTTCTTAAACTCTTTATTCTGGTCGTCACTTCGTTGACTTCGTCGACCTCGAACGCGACTCGGCCATTGATGCGAGCATTATGGCTCTCACTGCTTACTCGGTTCCTCAAAATTTGAAACAAAAATTTGAAACAAAAATTTTTTCTTTAATTTTCACATATAATTTTTGCTTTAATTTTGAGCGTAGCGACCAAATTGTCAACCTAAACCCTAACCATAACTATTAACCCTTGACTCCACGGCCCCTTAGGAGTCCTCCCCCTAACAGGGGGGAGTTAGAAGGGGGCTCCCAATATGAAAGACACCACAAAGAACACCCTGAAGCGCATCGGTGAGATTGTGATCACCATCCTTACCGCCCTGCTCACCACCCTCGGCGCACATGCGGCTGGCATTGTGCAGTAGCACAAGGCAAATTGAGAATTGAACTTTTGGAGCAGCGAGAGCCATAAGAGCTTGCTCTTAAATGGCCGAGTCGTGACAAAAGTCAGCGAAGCTAAAATTGAGAATTAAGGGAACCGCCCTGCGCTGAAGCGTGGGGCGGTTTCTTTTGGGACAGCTGAGGCTTATTTGAGCAGGGAGAAGTAGGTGTCGAGGAGGTTCTTGGCGGCGATGAAGGAGGTTTGGCGGCCGTCGAGGACGTTCTGCTCGGCACGCGGCAGGAGGGCGGCGATGGTGTCGTTGTTGTAGAAGCTGTTGCGGAGCTGCTCGTTGATGCTCTCGTACATCCAGTACTTGGCCTGCTCGGCACGGCGGTGGTCGAAATAGCCGTTCTGCTTCACGAAATCGACATAGTCATAGATCATGTCCCAGACTTCCTTGATGCCGGTGCCGTAGAAACCGCTATAGCACAGAACCTTGGGGAGCCAGCCGCTCTCGGGCATCGGGAAGAGGTGGAGGGCGTTCTGGAAATGACGCGCTGCCAGGCGGCTGGGCTCCACGTTGTCGCCGTCGCACTTGTTGATGACGATACCGTCGGCCATCTCCATGATGCCACGCTTGATGCCTTGCAGCTCGTCGCCCGTGCCGGCCAGCTGTATGAGGAGGAAGAAATCGACCATCGAATGGCAGGCGGTCTCGCTCTGACCGACGCCGACGGTCTCGACGAAGATCTTGTCGAAGCCTGCAGCCTCGCAGAGGATGATGGTCTCGCGCGTCTTGCGTGCCACGCCGCCGAGGGAACCTGCTGAGGGGCTGGGGCGGATGAAGCTGTCGGGGTGCACGGAGAGCTTCTCCATGCGCGTCTTATCGCCCAGGATGGAGCCCTTGGTCTTCTCGGAGCTGGGGTCGATGGCGAGGACGGCGAGCTTGCCGCCAGTGCGCTCGAGGACATGGATGCCGAACTCGTCGATGCTGGTGCTCTTGCCGGCGCCGGGGACACCGCTGATGCCGATGCGGATGCTGTGGCCGCTATGCGGCAGGCAGCGCTCGATGACCTCCTGCGCGATGGCTTGGTGCTCTGGGTTGGTGCTCTCGACGAGGGTCACGGCCTGCCCGAGGATGGTGACATTGCCCTTGAGGATGCCCTCGACATAGTCATCGACGGTGAGGCGGCGTCTGGCGAAGCGGCCGCGCTGCAGGTAGGGGTTGACGGTCGAGGGCTGCTCGATGCCGCTGTTGACGACCAATCCCTTGTATTCTTCGCTATTCTCTGGATGCTGCATTCGAAGATTGAAAAATTGAAAAATTGAAAGATTGAAAGATACCTATGATGGTAGATGTTAAGATGGAAATATTGAAAAATTGAAAGATTCCGCTATGCTTCTCCATCCTTTGCAGATTTGATAATCTTCGTCAGAATGGCTATAATAAATTTATTTTCATTGCGATAAGATTCATAGTTTTCCTTTTCCATATACCGAGTTGCATAAAGAAGATCCAACCAATAGCCAGTCTCATCAGCCTCTTTTAAAGCAATATTCAACTTGCTAATGAAATCAGGGCGGCTCTGTGCATTGCGACTCTCACGGACATTGGCACCAATACTGGTTCCACTTTTTAGGATTTGCTGAGAGAGAACGTATTCTCGGTTCTGCTCCTGAAGTTGACGTGCCAATTCAACGATACGGACAGCATAATCAAATGTTTTAGTATGTATAAAATTATCTTCTGATTTCATGTTAAGAATTTCACGAATGAAACTTTCAATGTTTCAATGTTTCAATGTTTCAATTTGAAACGTCAACGTTTCTTAGGGAGTTTGGGCTTGACGGGGAGGATGCCTTGTTTGGTGGGACGGACATAGGCGATGGTGCCATCGGGGTTGAAGGTCATGCGGTCGATGCAGACTTCACGATGGTAGCCGGGACCCTTCTTCTTGTCGATATAGTTCTTATTGATGCGGTGATAGACGATATACCACTCGTCCTTGCCGGGCACCTGGATGACGCTGTTGTGCGCCGTGCCATAGATCTCGGCACGCGGCTCCTGCATCAGCACGATGCAGTCCTCAGCCACGGTGATGGGGCCCATGGGCGAGGAGGAGGTGCCGTAGGCCACGTGGTAGTTGGGCGAGCCGGTGTCATCGACGCTCCACATGAAATAGTAGATGCCCTTGCGATAGAAGACATAGGGCGCCTCGCGGTACAGGAAGTTCTCCAGGGTGCCGTTCGGAGGGGTGATGACCTTCACGGAGGTGGTGTCGATGCTCACCATGTCCTCGTTGAGCTTGGCGACCGCCATGTAGCCGTTGCCCCAATAGATGTAGTTGTCGCCCGTGACGGGGTCGTTGAACACATCGACATCAATCTGCTGGCCGCCTGTGAGGCCCTCGGGACGGAAGTCGATGAGCGGGGTTCCGAGGTCGTAGAACGGCCCTACGGGCGTGTTGGCAATGGCCACGCCGATGGACTTGCGGTTCTTCTTGACATCATGACCGCTATAATAGAGGTAGTAGTTGTAGTGGCCGTCGTCGCCCAGGCGCTCCATGATGGCCGGCGCCCACGCGTTGCCAGAAGCCCATGGCACCTGGTCTGTGCCGAGGTCGAGGACGATGCCCTCGTGCTTCCAGTCCACGAGGTCGGCGCTAGAGAAGGCGGTGAAATAGTAGCCGCCCCAGCCGGGCACGCCGTCCGTGGTGGAATAGATGTAGAAGCGGTTGGTGAGGTGCGAGAACATGATCTCGGGGTCGGCATGGAACTCGGGCAGGATGGGGTTGCCACTGGTGCGTACGCGGCGCGTGCGGGTGACCGCCGAGGCCTCGCCTCCCCAAGCGAGGAGGGCGATCAGGAGAAGGAATAGATGCTTTTTCATTGATTTGTCGTTATTTCGTTATTTCGATTTTTCGTTATTACGTTATATCGTTATTACGTTATTACGAAGATTTCAATCTTTCAATTTTCACGATAGTAATCGAGCATTTCGAAGATGTCGTCCTTGGAGGCTTGCTGGTTGATGCGGATGTCCCCCACTCCACCGAGGAGGGTGAAGTTGATGACGCCGGCGGTGTTCTTCTTGTCGTGGGTCATCAGCTCGTAGAGGCGGTCGTACTGCTTGCAGGTGATGGTGAACTGCCCGTAGGTCTCGCGGACGAACTGTGCCACCTGATGCAGGCGCGTGGAGGGGAAGCCACAGCGCGTGGCGGAGAGGTAGAGCTCGCAGACGAGGCCCCAGGCGACGGCGTAGCCGTGGAGGACGGTGCGGTGCTCCTCCATCGCCAGGCTCTCGAAGGCGTGGCCGGCGGTGTGGCCTAGGTTGAGGGCTTTGCGGATGCCGTGTTCATGGGGGTCTTCGGTGACGATGCGCTCCTTGACAGCGACGCTGTCGGCGACCATCTGCTGGAGGGCTGCGAGGTCAGGGTGTTCGATGTCGAAGGCTAGATGGCGGCAGAGCATGGCATCGTCTGAGATGAGGGCGTGCTTGAGCATTTCGGCGTAGCCGCTGCGCAGGTTCTGCGCGTCCAGCGTCCGCAGGAACTGTGTGTCGAGGATGACGGTGCTGGCGGCGTTGAAGACGCCAATCTCGTTCTTCAGGCCACGGAAGTTGATGCCCGTCTTGCCGCCCACGCTAGCATCGACCATCGCCAGCAGCGTCGTGGGAATATTGATGTAGGCGATGCCGCGCTTGAAGGTGGAGGCCGCGAAGCCGCCGAGGTCTGTGATCATTCCTCCACCCAGGTTGATGAGCATGGAATGGCGCGTGGCCCCACCCTCGCCCAATGCTGTCCAGACGGCCGCGAGCGAGTCGAGGGTCTTGGCCTCATCGCTGGCACCGATGGTGATTAAATTGAAAGATTGAGAAAATGAAACATTGAAACATTGAGAGATTGAATCATTGAAACAATCCTTCAAAAGCGGCAGACAGAGGTCGCGAGTGTTGACATCGGTGAGCACGAAAAGGCGGTCGGGCTGCACGCGGTCAATGGCGGCTGCCACCTCGGCGCGCAGGTCCTGGCTGATGATGACTTGTTGCTCCATGAGTGGGAGAAATTGCTTTTTGATGCTGCAAAAATAGCACAAGTTCTTCGAAGCACAAAATATGCGCTCTTAAAAAATATAAAAGCGGTGCTCCGAAGTCCGAAGCACCGCCCTATCACGATGAAAATGGGGATTAATCGATGTCGTAGTCGAGCACAGCCTTGCGGTTGGCGAGCACGCGGTCGTAGTCCTCCTTGGAACCCACGATGATGCGCTCGAACTCGCGCAGACCCGTACCGGCAGGGATGAGGTGACCGCAGATGACGTTCTCCTTCATACCCTCGAGGTAGTCGCTCTTGCCGTTGATGGCAGCCTCGTTGAGGACCTTGGTGGTCTCCTGGAAGGAGGCGGCGGACATGAACGAGCTGGTCTGCAGGGCAGCACGCGTGATACCCTGGAGGATCTGCGTGGAGGTGGCAGGCACGGCATCGCGCACCTCGACGGGACGGAGGTCGCGACGCTTGAGGAGGGAGTTCTCGTCGCGCAGTTTGCGAGCGGTGACAATCATACCAGCCACCATGTTCTCGCTGTCGCCGGCATCGATGACCACCTTCTTACCCCAGATGCGGTCGTTCTCCTCGGCAAACTCGAGCTTATCGACAATCTGCTGTTCGAGGAAGCGGGTGTCGCCGGGCTCGTCGATCTGCACCTTGCGCATCATCTGACGAACGATGACCTCGAAGTGCTTGTCGTTGATCTTCACACCCTGCAGACGATAGACATCCTGCACCTCGTTGACGATGTACTCCTGCACGGCTGTGGGACCCTGGATGGCCAGGATGTCAGCGGGCGTGATGGCACCGTCGGACAGCGGTGTGCCGGCACGAACGTAGTCGTTCTCCTGCACGAGGATCTGCTTGCTGAGGGGCACGAGATAGCTGCGGGGCTCACCCGTCTTCGGGGTGATGGTGATCTCACGGTTACCACGCTTGAGCTTACCCATGGTGACCTCACCGTCGATTTCGCTGACGATGGCGGGATTGCTCGGGTTACGGGCCTCGAAGAGCTCCGTGACACGAGGCAGACCGCCCGTGATATCACCAGCCTTGCCGACAGCACGCGGGATCTTCACGAGGACGTCACCGGCGTTGACCTGCTGCTTGTCCTCGATGGAGATGTGACCGCCGATGGGGAAGTTATAGGTGCGGAGTAGCTCGCCGTTCTCATCTACGATGTGGGCCTGCGGGATCTTGGTCTTATCCTTGGACTCAATGACGATGAGCTCGCGAAGACCGGTGGCATCGTCGGTTTCAACACGGTAGGTGACACCTTCGATGACACCCTCGAACTCGACGCGACCGGACATCTCCGTCACGATGACAGCATTGAAGGGGTCCCACTTGGCGATGACATCGCCCTTGGCCACCTTCTCGCCATCCTTCTTATAGAGCGTAGAACCGTAAGGCACGTTCTGCGTGAGGAGTACGATGCCGGTGTTGATATCCACGAAGCGGACCTCAGCCAGACGGCCGACGACCATCTTGGCGGGAGCGCCGCTCTCGTCGGTGATATCTACGGTACGGAGTTCCTCGAACTCGAGCTTGCTGTCGTACTTGGCCTTGATGGTAGCGTTGGCGGCTGCGTTGTCGGCCACACCACCGGCGTGGAATGTACGCAGTGTCAGCTGAGTACCAGGCTCACCGATGGACTGTGCTGCGATGACGCCGACAGCCTCACCCTTCTGCACCATACGGGCTGTGGCGAGGTTGCGGCCATAGCACTTCATGCAGACGCCATGCTTGCTCTCGCAGGTGAGCACGCTGCGAATCTCGACACTCTCGATGGGGCTGGCCTCGATCTCGGCAGCGATGGCCTCGGTGATCTCCTCGCCAGCAGCCACGATGAGCTTGTTGGAGGAGGGGTTGATGATGTCGTGGACGCTGACACGACCGAGAATGCGGTCGTAGAGGGAGCTGATGACCTCGTCGCCGTTCTTGAGAGCGGTGCAGACGAGACCGCGCAGCGTGCCGCAGTCCTCCTCGGTGATGATGACGTCGTGGCTGACATCCACCAGACGACGGGTGAGGTAACCTGCGTCGGCCGTTTTCAGAGCGGTATCGGCAAGACCCTTACGGGCACCGTGGGTGGAGATGAAGTACTCCAGCACGGACATACCTTCCTTAAAGTTCGAGAGAATCGGGTTCTCAATGATCTGTGCCTCGGCACCGGCCTTCTGGGGCTTGGCCATCAGACCACGCATACCGGAGAGCTGTGAGATCTGACCGGCACTACCACGGGCACCGGAGTCAAGCATCATATACACGGCGTTGAAGCCCTGGTCGGCCTCGCGCATGGTCTTCATGAGGACAGCGGAGAGGTCGTTGTTGACGTGAGTCCACGCATCGATGACCTGGTTGTAACGCTCCTTGTCGGTGATGAAACCCATGTTATAGTCGCCCATGATACGCTCGACCTCGTCGTTACCGCGCTGCACGAGGGTTGCCTTCTCCTCAGGAATGATGATATCGCCGAGGTTGAAGCTGAGGCCGCCGTCGTAGGCGAGCTTGTAACCGAGGTTCTTGATACCGTCGAGGAAGGCGCAAGCCTTGGCGACACCGACCGTCTTGATGACATCGGTGATGAGGCCGCGGAGGGTCTTCTTGGAGATGACATCGTTGAAGAAGCCAACCTCTACAGGGATGATTTCGTTGACGATGACACGACCTACGGAGGTCTCCACCATGCGCTTGCCAATCTTGCCGTCCTCGAGCTTGTCCTTCACGATGACCTTCACGGGAGCGTGCACATCGACGCGCTTCTCGTTGTAGGCGATGATGGCCTCCTCGGGACCGTAGAAGGTGAGACCCTCACCCTTGGCACCCGGGCGCAGCTTGGTGATGTAGTACAGACCTAGCACCATATCCTGTGAGGGCACGGTGATAGGAGCGCCGTTGGCGGGGTTGAGGATGTTATGGCTCTGGAGCATCAGGATCTGTGCCTCCAGGATGGCCTCGTTGCTCAAGGGGAGGTGGACAGCCATCTGGTCACCGTCGAAGTCGGCGTTGAAGGCCGTACATGCGAGGGGGTGCAGCTGGATGGCCTTACCCTCGATCATGTGGGGCTGGAAGGCCTGGATACCCAGACGGTGCAGTGTCGGAGCACGGTTGAGGAGCACGGGGTGACCCTTCATGACATGCTCCAGGATGTCCCAGATGACGGGATCCTTGCGATCGACGATCTTCTTGGCGCTCTTCACCGTCTTCACGATACCGCGCTCGATGAGCTTGCGGATGATGAACGGCTTGTAGAGCTCGGCAGCCATCAGCTTCGGCAGACCGCACTCGCCCATATTGAGCTCAGGACCTACGACGATAACGGAACGTGCGGAGTAGTCCACACGCTTACCGAGGAGGTTCTGGCGGAAGCGACCCTGCTTACCCTTCAGCGAGTCGCTGAGGGACTTCAGCGGACGGTTGCTCTCGCTCTTCACGGCGCTGCTCTTGCGGCTGTTGTCGAAGAGGCTGTCAACAGCTTCCTGAAGCATACGCTTCTCATTGCGGAGGATGACCTCGGGAGCCTTGATCTCGATGAGGCGCTTCAGGCGGTTGTTACGGATGATGACGCGACGATAGAGGTCGTTCAAGTCGGAGGTGGCGAAGCGACCGCCATCCAGGGGCACCAGCGGACGCAAATCGGGCGGGATGACAGGCAGCATCGTCATGATCATCCACTCGGGCTTGTTGCGGTCGCGGCTGGCACGGAAGCTCTCCACGACCTGCAGGCGCTTCAGCGCCTCGCTCTTACGCTGCTGGGCAGTGTCGCTGTTGGCGCGGTCACGCAGCTCGTAGCTGAGCTTGTCGAGGTCGAGACCTACGAGCAGGTCGTAGATAGCCTCGGCACCCATCTTGGCCACGAACTTGTTGGGATCGTCGTCGGGCAGGAACTGGTTCTCCACGGGCAGACGATCGAGGTGGTCGAGGTACTCCTCCTCAGAGAGAAGGTCTAACTTCTCGAGGTGCAGGTTCTCATCTTCCTCCTTCTCGAAGGGACCCGGATTGATCACCACGTAACGCTCGTAGTAGATGACGGCGTCGAGCTTCTTCGTGGGCATTCCCAGCAGGTAGCCAATCTTGTTGGGCAGGCTGCGGAAGTACCAGATGTGTGCCACGGGCACCACCAGCTCGATGTGGCCGCTGCGCTCGCGACGCACCTTCTTCTCAGTCACCTCCACGCCGCAACGGTCGCAGACGATGCCCTTATAGCGGATGCGCTTGTACTTTCCGCAATGGCACTCGTAGTCCTTGGTGGGACCGAAGATGCGCTCGCAGAACAAGCCGTCGCGCTCGGGCTTATAGGTGCGATAGTTAATGGTCTCAGGCTTTAAGACCTCGCCATAAGAATTCTCCTTGATTTCCTCGGGCGATGCCAGTCCGATGGTAATCTTGGTGAAGTTATTCTTTACTTTTGAATCTTTCTTGTAAGGCATAACTTTAAAGTTGAGAGTTTAAAGTTGATTGTTTAAAGTTTAGTCGAGAGTCACACTGAGACCTAAGCCGCGAAGCTCATGCAGCAACACGTTGAGGGACTCGGGCACACCCGGGGTGGGCATGTTCTCGCCCTTGACGATAGCCTCGTAAGCCTTGCTGCGGCCTGTGATATCATCGGACTTAATGGTGAGGATCTCTTGCAGCACATGAGAAGCGCCGAAGGCTTCGATTGCCCAGACCTCCATCTCACCGAAGCGCTGGCCACCGAACTGGGCCTTACCGCCGAGGGGCTGCTGGGTGATGAGGCTGTACGGGCCGATGGAGCGGGCGTGCATCTTATCCTCAACCATGTGGCCGAGTTTCAGCATGTAAGCCACACCCACGGTAGCGAGCTGGTCGAACTTCTCGCCGGTGGCACCGTCGTAGAGCTGCGTAGAGCAGTAACGGGGCAGGCCAGCCTTGTCGGTCCACTCGCAGAGGTCGTCGAGGGAAGCACCGTCGAAGATCGGCGTGGAGAACTTCACACCCAGCTCCTTACCGGCAGCGCCGAGGACGGTTTCGAAGATCTGACCGATGTTCATACGTGAAGGCACACCCAGCGGGTTCAGCACGATATCGACGGGCGTACCGTCGGCCAGGAACGGCATGTCCTCCTGACGTACGACCTTGGAGACGATACCCTTGTTACCGTGGCGACCGGCCATCTTATCACCGACGCCGATCTTACGCTTCTTGGCCACATAGACCTTCGCCATCTGGATGATGCCGGAGGGCAGCTCATCACCGATGGTGATAGCGAACTTCTTGCGCTTGAGCTCTGCATCCAGCAGCTTGTACTTCTTGATGAAGTTGATGATCAGTTTGGAGATCAAGCTATTGGTATGCGCGTTGCTGGTCCAGCCGCTGAGCTGGATGCCCGTGTAGTCGAGGCTGGCAAGAGCACCCTCAGTGAACTTGGAGCCCTTGGCGATGATCTCAGCACCCATATAGTCCTTCACACCCTGAGAAGTGAGGTCCTTGGTGAGCTCCAGGAGCTTGTCGATGAGGATGGCCTTCAGGTCATCGACCTTCATGTTGAACTCCTCGTCGATCTTGGGCAGACGCTGCTTGTCGCGCAGCTTCTCGGAGCGTGTCTTGATGGCACGGGAGAAGAGTTTCTTATCAATAATGGTACCGGAGAGTGAGGGCGAAGCCTTGAGGGAGGCATCCTTCACATCGCCGGCCTTGTCGCCGAAGATGGCGCGGAGGAGCTTCTCTTCAGGTGAAGGATCGCTCTCGCCCTTCGGCGTGATCTTACCAATCAGGATGTCGCCGGGCAACACCTGGGCACCGATACGGATGATACCGTTCTCATCGAGGTCCTTGGTGGCGTCCTCGCTGACGTTGGGGATATCGGAGGTGAGTTCCTCAACACCACGCTTGGTTTCGCGCACCTCGAGGGAGAACTCCTCGACATGGACGCTGGTGAGGATGTCCTCACGCACGACGCGTTCATTTAATACAATAGCATCCTCATAGTTGTAACCCTTCCAAGGCATGTAAGCCACAAGGAGGTTCTTACCGAGTGCCAGCTCGCCATTGGCGGTGGAGTAACCCTCGGTGAGGATGTCGCCGGCCTTCACGCGCTGTCCCTTCTCGCAGATGGGGCGCAGGTCGATGGTCATATTCTGGTTCGTACGACGGAACTTGGGAATGCGGTATTCCTTGAGGGCGGGTTCGAAGCTGACGAACTCCTCCTCCTCCGTGCGGTCGTAGAGGATGCGGATGGTGGTGGCATCTACATAGTCGATGACACCCTCGCCCTCGGCGACGATCATCGTGCGGCTGTCCTCGCACACCTGCTTCTCGATACCGGTACCTACGATAGGAGCCTCGGTGCGCACGAGCGGCACAGCCTGACGCATCATGTTGGATCCCATCAGCGCGCGGTGGGCATCGTCGTGCTCCAGGAACGGGATGAGCGAAGCAGCGATAGAAGCAATCTGCTGCGGAGCGACGTCCATCAGATCGACCTCTGTGGGCGGTACCACGGGGTAGTCGTCGTCCTGACGGCACTTGACGACCTTACGGATGAAGGTACCGTCGTCGCGCAGGGGAGCATTACCCTGACCGATGACGAGGTTCTCTTCCTCCTCGGCAGTGTAGTAGGCGATGCCCGCGTCGGAGAGATCGACGACACCGTCGTTCACCTTGCGGTAAGGTGTGGAGATGAAGCCGAGCTCGTTGATCTTGGCATATACGCAGAGCGACGAGATCAGACCGATGTTAGGACCTTCAGGTGACTCGATCGGGCAGAGACGGCCGTAGTGCGTATAGTGTACGTCGCGCACCTCGAAGCCGGCACGCTCGCGGCTCAGACCGCCAGGACCCAGTGCGGAGAGACGGCGCTTGTGCGTCACCTCGGCCAGCGGGTTGGTCTGGTCCATGAACTGCGACAGGGCGTTGGTTCCGAAGAACGAGTTGATGACGCTGGAGATGGTCTTGGCGTTGATGAGGTCGGTAGGCGTGAACA
>CAMVUB010000057.1 GCA_947170495.1 uncultured Prevotellaceae bacterium | reverse complement strand
AACCCTTAAACTCCTTAAACAAACCCTCATGAGCGACGGAAATTTCAACAGGGCCTTGTTACCCCAGACACCTTACGCCAGCGGACTGAAGATGGGCCGTGCCATGGCGACCAAGAAAGCCGAGGAGGCTTTCGTAGCGTGGCTGCGTGCTTATAGTCCTCAACTATCAGATGAAGCAATTAATGAGAAGCTGCTGGCTTTCAAGAAATTAATGAATCGATAAATAAAGACGTATAGCATGAATATATTGGAAACAAATGCGCGTAATGACCATAATCTATCTCACCAATAAGCAAAAATAATTATTTGAATTTATGGATTAAATTATGGTCATTATGCACATTTGTTTCCCATAAAATCAGCCTATTTGTTTCCCCGAAAACCACATATTTATTTTCTGGGAAATAGAAAAAGCCGCATCGATGATGTGATGAGAACTCCGAGTAAGAATGATTTGAGTGCCCGCTTCCTTTGTAATCTGCCGGCCTCGTGAAGAGGTTACCCCGAAGGGCGCAGCCCGCCATTGGAGAGCGAAGCTTGTCTCGGTTTTCTGAATGTAATTGATGAGTCTCCCAATCGAACCGATGCGGCTATAGTCGTTGTGACAGCTGTGTGTCATCACGTGTGTCAAAGAACGGTGATGCAAAGGTAGGGGGATTCTCGCCTTCATGCAAATTTTTTGACCATGAAAATGCAAAGTGAAGCCGTTAGTGCACTTTTCTGCTGAAAAATTTGCAGCGCAACGAACTTTTTCATTTCTTTGTACGAAAATTGTGCTTTTATGTCCGTTTACGCCTACGTTATTTTAGCCGCTGCACTCCTTCCCGCCGTGGTGCTGATGGTTATCATGCTCATCCGTGATAAGGAGCATCCAGAGCCCCCGCGGCTACTTCTGAAAGGCGTGCTGTTCGGCATACTTTCCGTTTTTGTGTCTCTGACAATCTCGATGCCGCTGTCCGCGCTCACAGGCACCTTGGATAATTACAGCACCTTCTTCGGTGCGATGTGGAATGCCTTCGCTTTGGCGGCAATCCCCGAGGAATGTGCCAAGCTGTTCTGCCTGTGGCTGCTACTGCGCAAGAACCCGTACTTCGATGAACACCTCGACGGCATCGTCTATGCCGTCTGCGTAGGCCTCGGCTTTGCAGCCTTCGAGAATGTCACGTATGTCTTTCAGGCGGGCGAGGATTGGGCGGCCACAGCGTTGCTGCGTGGTGTGCTCTCCGTGCCGGCACATTTCTTCTTTGCCGTACTCATGGGCTACTACTACAGCCTCGTACACTTCGGCCACCATCCCCGCCGCAATGCCGTATGGGTGCTCTTCGCACCCATCCTGGCACACGGCATCTTCGACACCATCGCCATGACAGAGCAGGTGTCCGAGGGCATGGAAGGTCTGTTGGGTATCGCGCTCCTGCTCTTCTGCAACGAGCTGCGCAAGCTCTGCAAGCGCCACATCATCGACCTGAAGGCCGCCGACGAGGACCACTACAACAGGAATCCATTTCAATAAAGAAAAAATCATTTACCACACAACACGAATGAAAAAGAGTTTTTTATTGCTGGCTGTACTGAGTGCCGGCATCGCTCCGATAGCAGCTCAGGTCATCTCCGGGGCCTCGAACCTGGTGGCAACAGAGGTACCGCACACAACCGTTCCCTATCGCATCGAAGACAAAGGCACGAAGCTGCCTGATATCACGTGGGGCCTCGACCTCGCGTGGATTAGCGAAGGCAACCTCGCGCGTGGCGCCAACTACGCCGGCGACCTCATCGATATCGTGCGCCTGAGCTTCCAGACCACCTACGCCGTGGAGAACGGACAGCTCTCGGCAGCACAGAAGGCCAAGCTCGACGAGCGCATCGGCTATGTCAAGAAATGGACACCCAATGCCGGCATCAACCTCAACTCCGACCAGGAGGCAGGCGTCATCGACTGGTACCACTCCAATGTGGATGACCCCGTGGCGGTCTTCCCACCGCGATGGGCAGCCCTCATCGCTGCCTCCAAGGATTATGTCGAGGGCAAGGGCTTGAAGGTCGTGAGTGTCTCGCCCTTCAACGAGCCTGACTACACCCCCTGGAAGCAGGGTTCCATGGCTGAGATGAAGGAGATCTGTCGCCTCTTCCGTGAGGATCCCGCTTATGTCGAGTCCTTCAAGGATGTCATCCTCTGCGGTGGCAACACGCTGAACGACGACTGCGCCCTGGAGTGGTATAACCACTGCAAGGACTACCTCGACGAGGGCAACACGCACCAGCTGGCAGGCTCCTTTGATAATTTTGCCGCCTTCTATCAGCAGGTGGCGGCTGACGGAAAGGTAGGCGTGGGCGACGAGCTGCACAACACGATGGAGTGTATGGTAGGCTCCGAATACGGTCTCACGAAAGGCATCTGGTGGGGCACTTGCGAGCATACCCGCAGCCAGTTCATGAAGGCTAGTCGCGGCACACGTTTGGCTTATGCCGAAAACAGGGATAAATGGACGGCTGCTGCCGTCTATCGCCACGCGGACAGCTATAAGGAAGGCTGCCCGGTGCAGGGTTTTGTAGGCACGAGTGAGCGTCAGGCATATACGACCACCTACCGCTTTGCGGCCTTGGATCATGATGTCTTCTACAACGGTCAGGGACCGACGCGCGAGTATGTGATGACGATTCCTGGTGGCACGGGCTATCAGAAAGGGCAGGTGAATGCAGAGACGGTGTTCAACATTCAGGGCGGCGAAGATATCATGCCCGCTATCCCCACCGAGGAAGGCACCTATTATATTATTCCTCGCTGCAGCAACCACCCCCTCGCGCCAAACGGCAACCAGGCTGTCAGCGGGAGGGCCATGTCCCACACGAGATATACCAAGGGCTATACCCAACAGCAGTGGATTGTCACGCCGTTGCCTATGGAGAGAGACGACCTCTCGCCCGTTTTCACCCTGAGAAACGCAAAGGATAAGAGTCTGTACGCCGATGTCAAGAACTGGTCACTGGAAGACCGTGGAAGTATCATCCTTTGGACGGGCGATGGCGGCACGCTGGAGCAGTGGTATCTGGAATATGCGGGTGACGGCTGGTTCTATATCCGCAACCGGAATAGTGCCCTGTGCCTGGAGGTGGATCCTCTCGTCAACGGCAAGCCTGCCACCGACCAGCAGCTGGCCAATCCGGGCAGAGCGGTCATACAGGGTGTCTTCACCGGCGAGAAATACCAGCAGTGGCGCCTCATCCCGGCGAGCGCTGTGGAGACTGTCGCCACCAACAGCTACGCCACCCTCATGGCGGCCCCCGCAGCCCCCACGGCCCTGCAGGCCACGCCGCAGGCGGGTAGCATTCGCCTCGACTGGACAGCCCCTGCCGACAACGACATCGCGCAGTATATCGTGCAGCGCTCTGCCGATGGGGTAGAGTGGTACACCATCCACAATAGCGTGCCCACGACGGCCTACATCGACAACACCGCCGACCCCGCCACCACTTATCACTATCGCGTGCGCGCGGTGGATAACTTCCTCAACCGTTCGGAACCCTCCGAGAGCATCACCGTACAGACTGCCGCCACACCCGACTGCATCCTCCAGATGGCGGGCGACAGCCTCACCGACGCCACCCTCAACGGCAACCATTGCGCCCTGCTGGGCACCTATATCCAGCAGACGGGAAAGGTGGGCAAGGCCCTGCAGCTGAATGGCGGCACAGCCAAGTACCTGCAGCTGCCCGCCACCGTCGCCAACCACCGACAGCTCACCGTCGCCACGTGGGTCAATATGCGCAACAACTCCAACTGGCAGCGCGTCTTCGACTTCGGTACGGACACCGACCACTACGTCTTCCTGACCAACCGCAACAGCTACACCAGCAAACCGCGCCTCGCCATCAAGAACGGCGGCGACGAGCAGACGCTGGACTTCCCCTCGGCATTTACCACCAACGAATGGGTACACGTGGCTGTCACCTTCAGCCAGAGCGAGGTGGTCATCTATCTCAATGGCGCCGCCGTGGGCAACTCCACCACGATGACGATTCGTCCGGCTGACTTCCGTCCGATCTTCAACTACATCGGCCGCAGCCAGTTCACCAGCGATCCCCTCCTGCGCGCCTACATCGATGACTTCCGCATCTACAACACAGCCCTCTCTGCCGACGAGATTGCCGCCATCTACAACCTCACCGACGGCATCAGGGACATTGAGAATAATGGACAATGGACAATGGACAATGGACAATGCTACGACCTCTCCGGCCGCCGCCTCAGCCATCAGACATCAGCCCTCAGCCCTCAACTCCCGAAGGGAGTTTACATCCTCAACGGCAAGAAAATCTATGTGAAATAACCGCTGACAACGCGAAATCCCCGCAACAGCGATGTTGCGGGGATTCCTGTTGGAGGTGCCTAGCAGATTCGAACTGCTGTAGACGGTTTTGCAGACCGTTGACTAAGCCACTCATCCAAGGCACCTTGTCAAATGCGGGTGCAAAGGTACGCCTTTTTTTTGATACTGCAAGCATTTTGCGCAACTTTTTTCAAAAACAGTGAAAATATCCATCCAGCAAACCCTCTCCGCCGCCGCCATCAAGAAAGATGGCGACGCGCTCCTCGTGGCCCTCAGCGGAGGCGCTGACAGCGTCGCCCTCCTGCTGCTGTTGCACGAGATGGGATACCCCGTGCATGCCATGCACTGCAACTTTGAGCTGCGCGGCACCGCCAGCGATGGCGATGAGGCCTTCTGTCGCCGCCTCTGCCATGCCCATGACATACCCCTCAGCGTCAAGCACTTCCGCACACGCAGCTATGCACAGCGCCACGGCATCAGCATCGAGATGGCCGCGCGCGAACTGCGCTACCATTGGTTCGCCGAGGTGGCCGCCACGCAGGGCGCGCAGGCCGTCTGCGTAGCCCATCACCGCGATGACAATATCGAGACCCTCCTCCTCAATCTCATCCGCGGCACCGGCATCCACGGCCTCACCGGCATGCGCCCCATCTCCCCCCTCAATTCTCAATTTTCAATTTTCAATTCTCAATTGTCAATTGTCCATTGTCCATTGTCCATTGTTCGCCCTCTCCTTGACGTTTCTCGTGCCGAGATCGAGGCGTGGCTCACAGAGCGCGACCAGACATGGGTCACCGACCATACCAACCTCGACCCCGATGCCGCCCTGCGCAATAAGATACGTCTGCAGCTCCTCCCCCTAATGGAAGAGATGAACCCGCGCGTGCGCGAGAGCCTCGCCGAGACCGCCCACCGCCTCGCCGAGGCCGAGGCCCTCATGGGCGATGCCGTGCGCGACATCAGTTCCGAGGTGTCACAACCCGACGGCAGCCTCTCCGTGTCCGCCCTCAAGCAGGCTACCTCCTCCCAGACCGTCCTCCACGAGATCCTGCATCCGCGCGGTTACACCGCCGAGCAGGTGCGTGATATCCACGACACCATGGAGGGCGAGTCCGGCAAGCTGTGGGAGAGCCGTCAGGGCCATCGCCTCCTGCGCGACCGTGGACGCCTGCTGATGCAGGACACCGACCGCGCGGCCACCGCGACACCAGCCGGTGGCACCTTCCTGCCCCTCGACGGCCTCTACGAAGGCCCCTTCGGCCTCCGCCTCCTCATACGCCGTCAGGCCATCGACCCCACCACCTTCGACATCCCGCGCGATGCCCACACCGCCTGCTTCGACCTCGAGAAGCTCACGCTGCCCCTGGGCCTGCGCCTCACACGCGAGGGCGACCGCTTCCAGCCCTTCGGCATGAACGGCACGCGCCTCGTCAGCGACCTGATGACCGACCATAAGCTCTCCCTCTTCGACAAGGAGCGCCAGCTCCTCGTCACCAGCGGCGACCGCATCGCCTGGGTCGTAGGCCTCCGTGCCGCCGCCGGCTTCGAGGTCGATGACCACACGCGTCATGTCATCACCCTCACCCTGCTGTAGGTGTTGGTGTTTAGCGCAAAACTCTGCGCTTCGCTCTCACATTTCTATTATGATTTGTTCGGATTCTCATTCTCTCAGCAGCCACATCCGGAAGAAGAGGTCATAGACTTGGTAGATGCCGAGGTGTGTGCCAGTCACAGAAAAATGGGGTGGGGCGAAAGAATTTGGGGGGAGAAAGTGGGAAGGTACGGAATTTTATGCGTACCTTTGCACGCGAAAAGTTACAGCGTGTTTTTTTTCATAGAAGTCAATGAGATATCTTTTATCATTTTTGCTGGCGCTTGCGCTGGCGTTTTCTGCATGGGGTGCAGATAATGACATTGCCGTGATGCCGGGTGGACAGTATGTGTTGCGAAACGTGGCCACGGGTTCATACCTCATGAAGGACGGTACGACTACCCACGACGAGCGGGCGGCTTCCAATTGGCGTGTGGTGACGAACGATACCATACGTTACGATAATCCGGAGCAACACTACTACATCCACAGCGATGAAACAATCCTGCAACTCAACAACAGCGGTGGGGGATGGTCTGTGAAATTCTCTCCCAAAGCCAACACTACCAAGTTGCTATCCAGTGAGACGACACCGAGGGCTTTCAAGTTACGCTACCGTTTTATGGCTGATACGCGCTACATGAATGTCGAGGTGGATGCTGAGGGCGGTGAGCGTATCACGGCTGCTCACACATCCTCACCCTACAACGACTGGGAGTTTGTGCCCACGTCGCATCCGCGTGACTATCGCTACAGGTTGATGTCTATGGACCGCTCATCGGACAATACGAAGTATGGCGTGGCCTACCTCTCTCACGACCCTAAGGGCAAGCCGATATGGCTGTCCGGCTGGATGGCAGTGCCCACGGCTGACGAGGGCGGCGCATCGGTGGCCGACCACGTGCTCTTCTCGGCGCACTACACGCTGACAAAGAGTTCGCAATGGCCCTCAGTAAGCGACCCGTTGGACTCCTACTCTTTTAACTTCGCGAGCAATAAGCCTGTGATGGTGGAGCCAGACTACTATGGCTGCGGCATCACGGAACAGTTCGACAATCCTTATTGTGCTGCCGACATCATGGCCGAGGAGAGCGTGGATATGCTTGTCATCGCCCATGACCTTCTGCGCGACCTTCACCAGATGGATTGCTCTGCGGGTGACTTTCCCACGTACGGCATCGGCAGTTCACAGGGTGCCTCTATTATCTTGGCTTGCCAGCGCTATGTCGAAAACTCACCTAAGGTCAGCGAGGCAGAGCGCAAGGCTATCAACTGGGTCCGTACCTGCGCTTGCGCAGGTGCCTACAACCCGTTGGCTACGCTGTCCTTCTACTATGTCAGGGACAAGGTGGCTGTGGCTAATGTCGTGCCTCAGCTGCTGATGGGAATGGTGGTAGGCTATCCGGATATCTTCGGTGACACTCCTGCCGAGGCTTACTTCTCCGATGCCTTTCTGGAGGCGGGCATATTGGAGAAGATTCGTTGCAAGCAATATTCCAGCGAGGAAATCTCGGACTTCATACATACGGCGAATTGCTCAACCATTTCTGCGATGCTCTCTGACGAGGCTAAGGACATGAACTCCGAGATCTCGCAGAAACTGCTGAAGGCGCTCGCGCAAAGTAACCTCACCCGCGACTGGTCGCCGCGTGCCGATATCGTACTTTACTATCATCCCAATGATGATGTAGTGCCACACCTCAATCTGGTGTCGTTCGTCAACGGCATGAAAGACCGTTGCCAGGGTAAACTGGAGACAAGACAGACGGTCCTGAGTGTGCATGTGATGGCCTGTGCGGACTTTTTTGCAAGAATGATTTTCGGATCCTATAAAGAATAACGTATGACACTCGCATTTCTCTTCTATTGGTACTATGCAGTACTCACAGCCACCCCTGGTGGCAAGATCTATGCTACGGGTGACTGGCGCCTGCCTCTCTCCGACGAGGATTTCGGCGACCGCATTGAGGTGCGATGGGTGATCGCCGGTACTGAGGGACTTTCCTCGTGCTACGCCTGGGTGAAACCCGACGAAGGCTATCACTTTGCCGGTTTTATGGATGAAAACGAGCAGATGGTGAGTGCCGACACTCCCTTGGATGAAATACGGCTATGGTGTCGTACGGACAGTGTGAAGGACGAGGACGGCATCGTCAGCGGCAATAATTTCTATCCCACTAAGCCGCAGACTTTAACGGCTGTATTCCTCCCCGATATTCAGACTGGGGTTTCCGCACATAGACAGAACGTAGATAAAGATAACCTTTCAGATAACCAATCCTTCGACCTTGCGGGGCGCAGAATCATCACGCCGCGCGGCGGCCAGATTATCATTCGCAATAGGCGGAAGGTGGTAGTTAAGTAAAAACATTCAATGATTAAACGCTTATCATACTCATTGGTTGCGGTAGCTCTGGCTGTCTTCTGTGCCACGATATTTACCGGATGCTCTTCCGTTGCAAAAACTGTCGCAGATAGCTTCAGCAACAACCTTTTAGAGGAAGAGCGCTATAGGATGATTCTTGACGGCCTCCAGGTGACACTGCTCATCACGGCCTGTGCAGCGGCTTTAGGTACGTTGTTGGGTGGCGTGGTATGTTGGATGCGTATGCACCGCCTGGCATGGCTGCGTCGCACAGCCGCCATATACATTGATTTGATGCGCGGAACGCCTGTGTTGGTGCTGCTCATGCTTATGTACTATGTGGTCATGGCACCGCTGGATGCCACGGGCATAGTCGTGGCCATCGTGACCTTTGCCATGAACACGTCTGCCTATATCAGTGAGATGTTGCGCACAGCGATACAAGGTATTGACCGTGGACAAACTGAAGCAGGCTTGGCACTGGGATATACACAGCGACAGACGTTCGTGAAGATAGTGTTGCCGCAGGTGATAAGAGCCGTGATGCCTGTCTATCAAGGCGAAGTCATCAGCCTGCTGAAGGGTACGAGTATCGTGGGGTACATAGCCGTGGCAGACATGACGCGCGCCTCAGACCTCATCCGCTCACGCACGTTCGACGCCTTCTTCCCCCTCATCGTGACAGCCATCATCTATTTCTTCATCGCTTGGCTTATCGGCGTGCTGCTGTCATCATTGGTGCAGCGACAGCGCCTGAAGAGTATTGTTGCTGCCGTGATGCTGGCCTTGACGGGCGTGGTGTGCTATCTGCCTGCCGTCGTATCGGAATTGGGTGAAGAGCCGTTGAAGTCTGATGCGGTGCTCTCCGCATCAGACAATGCGGTACCTCCCGTTTTCAAGTCGTTTGAAGGCAAACGTGTCGCTGTTATCATCGGCAGCATACAGGACATCGCCGTCACCACATTTGCACCCACGGCCGACATCCAGCGTTTGCCCTCATACTCCGACGTCATGGCGGCCTTGGACAATGGCAAGGTGGATATCGTGGGCAGTGAGACCATCGCGATAACTTTCAATAAGGAACTGGCCGCCAAGGTGGATACGGTCAATGCCGGACTGTCGCCCAATCCGCTCAGTGCATGCTTCCGCCCCGATAACACCGAGTTGCAGCAGGACTTCAATCGTTTTCTGGCAGATATTCGTAGTGACGGTACTTATCAGGACATAGTCAAACGTTGGAGCGATGCTGATGACCCTTCGACTGTACCTCTCCCACAGCAGCATGGCACGGGGCGCACATTGCGCGTGGCCACATTCCCGGCGATGCCCCCCTTCAACTTCATCAGTTCGAGACAGCCTTCAGGGATTGAGATAGACATCCTGACGGAATGGGCCAACCGCCGCAACTGGCGACTGGAGTTTCTCGTGATGGACTTCGCCTCGCAGATTCCCGCCGTGCAGACGGGTAAGGCCGATATGGCCATGGGTATGATCAGCGTAACAGAAGAACGCAAAAAGCAGGTGCTTTTCTCCGATGGCTATTTTGATTCCTACATACTGTTTCTCACTCGCAAGGGTGAGAAAGAAATGCTCTTAGCCCAATCTCGCCCCGCAACCGAAGGAGATGAAGCGGGGTGGCTATGGCCGTGGAGCGTTCTCCTTATTATATTTATAGGTGGCGGTTGCGCATGGTTTGTTATCCACCGCAGGCAAAGACATACGACAGCCCGCCCAGTGAGTGAGAGGCACGGAGGGGAGTCTATGCCTATCATCCGTGTGGAGCATGTTAAGAAGAGCTTCGGGTCGTTACATGTCCTGCGCGACATCAACCTCGACATTCACAAGGGCGAGGTTATCTCCATCATCGGCCCTTCGGGAACAGGCAAGAGCACTTTCCTTCGTTGTCTGAACCTCCTTGAGCGCCCAACAGCAGGCCGCATTCTTATCGACGGACAGGACATTCTGAAAGCAGACGCCGACGTGCCGTTGCTGCGCAGACACATGGGTATGGTCTTCCAGTCGTTCAACCTCTTCAACGGCATGTCCGTGCTTGACAATATCACGCTCTCGCCGATGCAACTCCTCGGTAAGAGTCGCGAGGAGGCCGAGCAGAAAGCCCGCGAGCTGTTGGAGATGGTGGGACTGGCAGAACGTGCCGATGCGATGCCCGAACAACTCTCGGGCGGACAGAAGCAGCGCGTGGCCATAGCCCGTGCTTTGGCCATGGAACCCGAGATTCTCCTCTTTGATGAACCGACATCGGCGCTCGACCCGACGATGGTGAGCGAGGTGTTGGGCGTCATGACACGTCTTGCCCGCGAAGGTATGACCATGATTGTCGTGACCCATGAAATGCGCTTCGCCCGGCAGGTCAGCAGTCGCATATTGTTCTTTGCCGATGGCATAGTATATGAAGACGGCACCCCCGACCAACTCTTCGACAATCCTCAGCGCGAGCGCACTCGTCAGTTCATCCGCCAGATCCACGAGACCTCGTTCTCCATCGAGAGCGAGCATTTCGACTGGTATGCCATGACTGCACAGATGGAGAACTTCTGCCAGCATTACAATCTCTCGCGTAGCAGGACTGACAACATGCTGCATGTCATTGATGAGTCCTTGGCCATCCTAGGTGCAGCGCCTGCCATGCGCATCACACTGGCATACTCCGAGCAGGATGACACGCTGCAGCTGACCGTCACCACCCCGCAGGGTATAAGTCCCGAAGTCTTTGAGCGTGAAGAAAATGGGATTGCGATGACTATCCTGCGAAATTTCAGTCGCGACATCAGCACCGACGGAAACACCCTCCGTGTCACCATCAAGTAACGGCGAAGGCTACTCCACTTTGTACTTTAGCAGCCGAAGGATGCAAAACTTAAATTAGCAATAAAACAGCAGCTACAACGTGTGTTGTAGCTGCTGTTTCGTTTAGTCCTCGAGGGTGCCGTCGAGGAGACCGTCGGGTTCGAGGTCGGCGTAGTCCAAGAGGGCATCGAAGCAGGGACATTGCTTCTGCCATTCGTCGGGATCGACATGGCCGTTGCCGTCCAGGTCGGGCGAGAGGTCGCGGTGGCCCATGATGATGGCGGAAGGGTAGAGGCCTGTGAGGCGTTCCAGGAGGGCACGCATGCTCTGGCGCTGCGCCTTGGTGCGGGTGTCACAGGGCTCGCCCGTGGCATCGAGGCCGCCTTCGTAGCAGATGCCGATGCTGTGCTGGTTGTGGTTCTTGCAGTGGGCTCCTACCTGCCACAGCGGCCGCCCTTCGTGGACTTGGCCGTCGCGGGTGATGTAGTAGTGGTAGCCGATATCTTTCCACCCTCGTTTCAGGTGGTCGGCCTTGCACTGGTGGAAGGTGTAGCGCTGCGTGGTGCGCGTGGCACTGCAGTGCAGGATGATGAGGGTAATGGTACGCATATTAACTCATGCAGGAACTGGTGGTGAGGGCCGTGAGCAGGGCCGTAAGGATGGTGATCACGATGTCGCCAATGCGACGGAAGGTTTTCTTTGTATTTTCTTTCATATTGGGAGCCCCCTTCTAACTCCCCCCAAGGGGGGAGGACTCCTAAGGGACTGTGGAGTCAAAGGTTAATAGTTATGGTTAGGGTTTAGGTTGACAATTTGGTCGCTACGCTCAAAATTAAAGCAAAAATTACGAAGAAAATTTAAGCAAAAAATTTTTTGGATAGATTTTTTGGAGATTTTGAGGCCGTTAGGCCGACCAGAATTAAGAGTTCAAGGGGGGTGCGGTGCGCTCAAAATAATTTTTGTTTTAATTTTGAGGAACGAAGTGACGACCAGATAGTTTAAGGCTTCCCGCCGCAGGCCCCCTCCCTCCACGGGAGGGGTGCCCACCGGGCGGGGTGGGTCTTTAATCGCCGTCGTTCTCGTCGTCTGTCCAGTTGGCGTTGGTGAGGCCTTCGTTCTCTGCCTTGAGGGCTGCGGCCTGGGCCTTGCGCGTGGTGGTCTTCTCGAACTCGGCATCGCGACGCAGGTTCTCGAAGCTCTTGCCGGGCAGGTAGTTGACATCCATGTCCTTGATGTTCTGGGCGGTGAAGGCGTCCTTGGTGAGGGCTCCCTCGCAGGAGATGCCGGGGGCGAAGGTGCCGAGGGTGCCTAGGATGACCTTGTAGCCCTGCAGGATGAGCTCACGCATGCATACGCCGAGCTCTGTGAGGATGCCGATGATGGTGCCCTTGGAGAAGACGCTGTTGTGGTGGGCGATGTGGTCGGCGAGTTCCTCGGTGCTCACGAGGCCCGTGAGCTGCAGGTTGCCGTAGGCCTTGCGGGGCTCTT
>CAMVUB010000056.1 GCA_947170495.1 uncultured Prevotellaceae bacterium | reverse complement strand
GCGTCGTAGAGCATCACGGCACAGATGGCGCTCTGCGTGGGCTTGATGTCGAAGCCGCTGGCCATCATCTTGTCACGGAAGTAGTTGACATTCTCTACGAGACGGTCGTGGAGTTCGTTCGACTCGTCCAGCATCTTGAACACCTCCAACGCAGCACCGACGATGCCGGGAGCCAACGAGTTGGAGAAAAGATACGGACGTGAGCGCTGACGCAACAGGTCGATAATCTCCTTGCGACCCGTCGTGAAGCCGCCCATGGCACCGCCAAAGGCTTTACCGAGTGTACCCGTGTAGATGTCCACGCGGCCGTAGGTCTTGAAGAACTCGCTGACGCCACGTCCCGTGGGACCTACGACGCCCGCACTGTGGCTCTCATCGACCATCACGAGGGCATCGTACTTCTCTGCCAAGTCGCAGATCTTATCCATCGGAGCCACGTTGCCGTCCATGGAGAAGACGCCGTCGGTGACCACGATGCGGAAGCGCTGCTCCTGTGCAGCCTGCAGCTGGCGCTCCAGGTCTTCCATGTCTGCATTCGCATAGCGGTAGCGCTTTGCCTTACACAGGCGCACACCATCGATGATGGAGGCATGGTTCAGGGCATCGCTGATGATGGCATCCTCCTCGGTCAGTAGGGGCTCGAAGACGCCACCGTTGGCATCGAAGCAGGCGGCATAGAGGATGGTGTCCTCGGTCTTGAAGAACTTGCTGATGGCAGCCTCCAACTCCTTGTGCACATCCTGCGTACCGCAGATGAAACGCACGCTGGACATGCCGTAGCCACGGCGGTCCATCATCTTCTTTGCGCCCTCAATGAGGCGAGGGTGGTTCGACAAGCCCAAGTAGTTGTTAGCGCAGAAGTTCAACACTTCCTTACCGGCCACCTGGATGGCTGCGGCCTGCGGGCTCTCAATGAGGCGCTCCTCCTTGTAGAGGCCTGCCTCGCGAATCTCCTTCAGCGTCTGCTGAAGATGTTGTTGCATTTTTCCGTACATAATATTATAGTTTAAAGGTTTAAGAAGTTTAAGAGTTTAAGAGTTTAAGGGTTAAAGAGTTTAAGAGTTTAAGGGTTAAAGAGTTTAAGAGTTTAAGGGTTCAAAAAGTTTAAGAGTTCAAGGGTTTAAGGGTTCAAGGGTTTAAGGGTTTTATCATAAATCTGAGGACAAAGGTAGTGAAAAGTTTGTTTGTGGCTTACGATTGTCGGAACTTTTTATGCCACATTAAGAAATGTTTAACTTCTGCGGTCATTGTGTACGGCTGTTGAGGGTGATGGTGCCGCTATGCAGGCCCTCTGCCGTCACTGTGACACGTGCCTTACCGCCCTTGTGCGTTGCCCTCACGATGAGCTGCGCCCGTCCGTGCCATGCCGGATGCCTGTTGTCCTGCACACCATCAGTCTCTCTGAGGTCTGCATTGCCGAAAGCAGCTAACGTGGCCGGGCCTGTGAGCTGAACCGTCAGGGGCGTTGCGGCCTGCGGACATACACGACCCTTAGCATCCACCACTTCTACGGTGACATACACCAGGTCTTGCCCATCGGCACACATCTGTGTACGGTCGGCTGTCAGACGCAGTGCTGCTGGAGCGCCTGCAGTGTGTAATGTGCGCTTTTCAACCACCTCACCACGGCTGTCCAAGGCCTCTGCCGTGAGCGTGCCTGCGGCGTAGGGCAATGTGAATGTCGCTATGAAGGCTGTGCTCTCGTCACAGACCTTCTCCTCTACTGCCGTGCCGTTCAGCAGAAGGCGCACACGCGGCTGACGGCTATAGACCTCCACCTGTATGTCCTTACCTTCCCATCCCGGCCAGTTCCATGACTCCCATGTGGGCCATGTGCTCCACATCGTAGTGCGTATCGGTTCCACATAGCCGTCAGGTTCGCGCACGGCCATGTACAAAGCCGATGCTGTGCCGTCACGGTCCCCCACGGTGCCGTTCCACAACAGCGACCTGTAGTAGCTGATGGGCTTGCGGTAGCCTGTGATATCCACATCGCCGCAGTAGGCGCCGTGCCACGGCCACTGGCTGCGCTCCCAATGCTCACCCTGCGGCCATGAGGCATAGCGCCAGCCGCCGATGCCACTCTCGCCGAGGTAGTCAAGCCCCGTCCACACGATGTCGCCGATGACATACGCGTTGTCGCGCACCGTCTGCCAGTTCTTGAAGGCATCAGCCGGGTACGACTCCGTCTGCCAGATGATGCGCTCCGGCACACGCTTATGGTCGCCCTTGTGTTTATGCAGCATATAGTTATAGCCCACGATGTCGAGCACCTCTGCGTGAGGGTCGTAGATCTCC
This sequence comes from uncultured Prevotellaceae bacterium, assembly GCA_947170495.1. Lineage (GTDB taxonomy): Bacteria > Bacteroidota > Bacteroidia > Bacteroidales > Bacteroidaceae > Physcousia. Next base: position 10,890 of record CAMVUB010000056.1, on the reverse strand, counting down.
CAGTCGTCATCCCAGGCGCACAGCGCTTCCGTGACAGGTCGCGAGCCGTCGATGCGGTTTGCTGCACGTTTCAGCATCTTTGCCGTGTGCACCACGCGGATGTCCTTGCGCTCGATGACTTCGTTACCAATGCTCCACGCAATGATGCTGGGATGGCTGGCGTCGCGCCGCACCATGCGCTGCATCTCCTGCTCGGCCTGTTCGTCGAAGAAGAGGTGGAAGTCATGCGGGTTCTTCTGCGTGCGCCATCCGTCGAAAGCCTCATCGATGACCAGCATTCCCAAGGTGTCGCAGGCCGCCAGGAAAGCTGGCGACGGCGGGTTATGGGATGTGCGCAGCAGATTAAAGCCGGCCTCCTTCATCAGCCTCACCTTGCGGACCTCAGCAGCATCGAAGGTTGCAGCCCCAAGCAAGCCATTGTCATGATGCAGGCAGGCGCCGTTGATGAGGATGGGCTGTCCGTTGAGGCGGAAGCCCTGCTTGGCATCATATTCTATAGTGCGTATGCCAAAGGACACGTTGGTCTCATCCAAGATGGTACCATCCTCCTGTGCCAGCGTCAGGTGCGCCGTGTACATCTCTGGCTTCTCAGGTGTCCACAGACGGGGCTGGGGAATTTTCAGGAATACCACTGCCGCCATTCGTGACTGCTCCAAGAACTTGATATTCACATTCTTTGACTGGTCTCCCACTCGAGCCGTCAAGACCATACCGTCGCGGAAGCCACCCTTCTCGTTCACCATCGTAGCCTTGATGCACAGCTGCGCCTGACCGTCGGCAACACCCAATGTCGTCACTTGGATACCCGCACCTTGATGCGGAGCGAAATGAATGTCGCTGCTCTCCTCCAGCCACACATGGCGATAGATGCCGGAGCCCGAGTACCAGCGGCAGTTCTTCTGGTGGGAGTTGTCCACACGCACGGCCACCACATTGCGCCCCTGTGCCAGATACGGCGTGATATCCACCGCGAACGAGGTGTAGCCGTAGTCATGATGCCCCGCCTTGTGACCATTCACATAGATATCCGCACGCTCATACACGCCTTCGAAGTAAAGCTCCGTGTGGGCTGCCACTCGTTTGAGCACAAAACTCTTGCGGTACCACCCCGTGCCCGTAGCATACCATCCGCCGTCGTTGCCTGCCGGGGCCTCGGTCTGCGGCGGCGCAGCCACGCTCCAGTCGTGGGGCAGCTCCACAGCTGTCCACGCCCTGTCGTCGTAATCCGCGAGGGCCGCATCGGAAGCGTCGGCAAGCATGAAGCGCCAGCCGGCGTCAAACAGAATACGCTCTCCTGCCGCCATGCCGGCACAGCAGCAGATGAGGGATGCGAAAAGCAACAATCGTCTCATGATAGGGTGTATAAGAATTACTTTTCGGCCACAAAGATATACATTATTATTTATATTCTTGATTTTTTCGCATAATTACTTTTTGCATATCCCAATTTTTACATACCTTTGTGGCGTAAATCTACGAACTAACTTATCATTAAACACTAATCTTTAACCATAGATGAAAAAAATCCTTGTGATTGGCTCTACGGGCCAGATTGGCTCTGAGCTTACTACAGAACTCCGCAACTGTTATGGCGGCTCGAATGTCGTAGCAGGTTACATCCCAGGCGCCGAGCCCAAGGGCGCACTCGCCGAGGGCGGTCCTGCTGCCATCGCCGACGTCACCAACGGCGAGCAGCTGACCGAGATTGTCAAGAAATACGACATCGACACCATCTACAACCTCGCCGCCCTCCTCAGCGTCGTGGCAGAGCAGAAGCCGCGCCTGGCCTGGAAGATTGGCATCGACGGCCTGTGGAACGTGCTTGAAGTGGCACGCGAGAACCATTGCGCCGTCTTCACGCCCTCCAGCATCGGCAGCTTTGGGCCCAACACGCCCCACGAGCTCACGCCGCAGGACACCATCCAGCGTCCCAAGACCATCTACGGCGTCTCGAAGGTCTGCACCGAGCTGCTCTCCGACTACTACTTCACCAAGTACGGCGTCGATACGCGCAGCGTGCGCTTCCCCGGCCTCATCAGCTATGTCACCCCTCCGGGCGGCGGCACCACCGACTACGCCGTGGATATCTTCTACTCCGCCGTGCGCGGCGAGAAGTTCATCTGCCCCATCGCCAAGGGCACTCGCATGGACATGATGTATATGCCTGATGCCCTGCGCGCCTGCACCGAGCTCATGGAGGCGAACCCCGACAAACTCATCCACCGCAACGGCTTCAACGTCACCGCCATGAGCTTCCCGCCCGAGAAGATCTATGCCGAGATACGCCGTCGCAAGCCCGACTTCAAGATGGAGTACCAGGTGGATCCCCTGAAGCAGTCCATCGCCGAGAGCTGGCCTGACAGCCTCGACGACAGCGCCGCCCGCGAGGAATGGGGCTGGCACGCCAACTTCGGCCTCGCCTCCATGACGCGCGACATGCTCGAGAAACTAACGGAAAAACTCGGCAACAAATAAATCACTAAATCGCTCATCAGTCCTCATCTTCTTCGTCGAGATCAAAATCGAAATCGGCGAAGAAGGTGGGGATGTCTGCTGTCTGGGCATCGAAGTCGTCAAGGGCACGACGGTCTTTTTTCGTAGGACGCCCTGTGCCGCGAGCACGTCCGATGAAGCCACTGATGCGGTTCATCTCCAAAAGTTCGTATTGTTCTGGAGCCGTGACATTCTCCAATATCTCAGGGATGAGTTTGGCACCCACGCGGTGCTCGATGGCCTGGAGGATACGGAAGCTGTAGGTGATGGGCGGCTTGCGGACATCGATGACATCGCCGACCTTCACCATTCGTGAGGGCTTCATCTGCACACCGCCGATAGCCACCTGCCCTTTCTTGCAGGCGGCAGCGGCAATGCTGCGCGTCTTGAAGATGCGGGCGGCCCAAAGGAATTTGTCGAGACGAGCAGACCCTCCCCCAACAGACCCACCCCCAACCCCTCCCGTGAGGGAGGGGAGAGGCTGGCGCGAAGATGATGGGCGCGAGGTTTGTTTATTGTTATTGTGATACATTGAGGACTGAAAGGTCTCCCCTTGGGGAGATTTAGAGGGGGGCACTCCCCTCCCTCATGGGAGGGGTTAGGGGTGGGTCTTTCTATTTAGCTGATTCATGGCCATCTGTATGCCGGCGAGGCAGAAGGTCTTGATGGCGGCGGTGGTTTGCTTGGTGCACTCGGGGATGAGGGCTTCCTCCTCGGGGGGTATCTTGCCGAGGACAAAGTCCACCTGCTGGCCTTTGTAGAAGTCGCTGCCGATGCCGAAGCGCAGACGGGCATACTGCTGTGTGCCGAGGATCTGGGCGATGTGCTTGAGGCCGTTGTGGCCGGCATCGCTGCCGCCGGGCTTCAGGCGCAGCTGTCCGAAGGGCAGGGCGAGGTCATCGACGCAGATGAGGAGGTGGTCCAGTTCGATCTTCTCCTGCTGCATCCAGTAGCGCACGGCATTGCCGCTGAGGTTCATGAAGGTGCTGGGCTTGAGGATGATGAGCTGGCGGCCCTTGACGCTGATGCGGGTGACGAAGCCGTAGCGCTTGTCTTCCCACACGGTGGGCTTCCCCTTCTCTTCATTGACAGATGCCGCCAGGGCATCTACGATGCGGAAGCCGATGTTGTGGCGCGTGCCCTCGTAGTCAGGGCCTATGTTGCCGAGGCCCACGATGAGATATTTTTCCATAGGACTCTCCCCCAGCCCCTCCCTATGTGCAGGGAGGGGAGTAGCATCTTTTGCAAATAGCTTGCGAATGAAAGAAAACATGGCGTCTGGGGAATAATAAAAAATGATTGATTCACTAACGAATGAAGGCGCAAGTCTTATTGGTTCCTTGCGCCTCACATAATCTTAGGTATATACTCCCCTCCCTGCTTATGGAGGGGTTGGGGGTGAGTCTTATGCCTCAGCCTCCTCAGCAGCGGAAGCAGCGCTACGTGCGTTACGGGTCATCTTCACCTGGCAGACGACAACGCTGGGACTGGTGACGAGTTCGAGACCCTCGAAGCTGAGCTCGCCGACCTTGATGGTCTTACCGAGTTCGAGGTGGGTGACGTCGATGTCGAGGCGCTCGGGGATGGCGGTGTGAACGGCCTTCACCTTGAGCTTGCGCACGCTGGCAGCGAGCTTACCACCGGCCTTGACACCTTCTGCGAGGCCATTGAGCTTGATGGGTACTTCCATCACGATGGGCTTCTTGTCGGTGATCTGATAGAAGTCAACGTGGAGCACGTTGTCCTTCACGGGGTGGAACTGAGCCTCCTTGAGGATGGCGAGGCACTGCTGGCCATCAACGTCGAGCTTAACGGTGTAGATGTCGGGAGAATAGAGGAGCTTGCGGAGCTCGGCCTCTGTAGCGGAAAAAGAGAAAGCCTTGGGCAGACCCTTCTCGTCCTTGAGTTCACCATAGAGGTTGCAGGGAATAACACCCTGCTTACGCAGTTCCTTGGCAGCCTTCTTGCCGCCGGCGACACGTGCTGTGCCTTTGATTTCAATAGTCTTCATTTGTCTTCAAAAATTTGTGTTACTCTAAATGAATGTTGCTTCATTCGCCATCACACTTGCTGCCTCTCGACAGGGATGTACTCCAAAAGCGGGCGCAAAGGTAGTGAAAAAGTTTAAAGTTGATGGTTTAAAGTTGAAAGTTTTTGCTCTTTTGCATCATTTTTTCGTATTTTAGGCCCTTTTGTGCCGTTTTTTACGCTCGCAATAAATAATAATGTGTACCTTTGAGGCCAAAATAGACTACACTAACTAAGATATGAAACGCTTCTCTCATTTCATCTTCATGGCATTGGGCACCATGCTGTCCCTGAATGCCTCAGCACAAACCGACGTCACGGCACAGTACCTCACGAATCCGTCGTTCGAGGCGGATGCCGCAAAGTGCAACAGCAGCACAGAAGTCCGGGAAGGCACGGAAGGGCTGCGCGGCTGGAACCTCAGCAGCATCACGGGGTGGACCACCACAAGCCCCGGCAAGCAGCTGCTCATCTCAGCCGACTGCGCCACGGACAACGGCTTCGGAAAGACGGCCATCGCCGACGGCACCTATGCCTTCTACCAGCGCTTCAGCTGGGGCTCCGCCACAGGCACGCTGTCACAGAAGACCACAGCCGCACTGCCGGCAGGCAAGTACCAGATGACCTTCCGCTACAAGGCGTTTGCCGCTAACGGCGCTGTGTCCTCCTGCACGCCGGAGGTGAGAGCCACGACGACGCTGGGCTCGGAGAGCTATTCCTTTGAAGCCGGCAGCGCGGATATCATGGGTGCCACAAGCTGGAGCACGGGAAAGGTGGTGTTCACGTTAGCAGTTCCAGAGGCTGTGACGCTCATCATCACCAACACCTTCGGCAACGGCGGCAGCAGCATCGCCATCGATGACGTGCGCCTCATCAGCATCCCCGACGACTACGTGGAGCCCACCATCATCGGCGGCAAGGAGACCGATGTGCCATCGCCCACAGAGGGCGTCATCACGCATGACTTCGTGGGCGAAGCAGCCATGATGCAGGATCTGCTGCAGATGCTGACGAACCACCTGCCCTACATGAAGAGCCGCTACACGCCCTGCGAATCGCCCACCTCCAAGGGTGAGGACTGCGGCTACTTCAAAGACACAGAGGGATCTGGCAACGATGAGAAGGTGGTGCGCCCGAACGCAGACTTCTCGATGGTCTGCGCCTTCCTCTACAAATACGCCAAAGGCAAGACAAGCCTGCCCGCCGGCTTCACATGGGACGAGGTGAAGGAGATGGCGCTGAAGAGCCTCATCTGGGGCTACAGCAGCCACAACGCCAACAAGTTCAAGGTCACCAGCCGCAACGCCTACTGGGGCAGCACCTCCACATCACAGTACACCTGGGAGAGCTCGCTGTGGGCGATGTCACTCTGCTACGCTGCCCATTTCCTGATGGATGAGCTGACGGCCGACCAGAAGACCTATATATATAATATGGTGAAGGCCGAATGCAACTACGAACTCGGTCGCAGCATCCCCACGGGTTATGCCGGCGACACGAAAGCCGAGGAGAACGGTTGGGAGGCTGACATCCTGGCCTGCGCCCTGGGCCTCTACCCCAACGATGCGCTGGCCAGCCAGTGGTTCGACCGCCTGCGTGCGTTCGCCATCAACAGCTACTCACAGGTGGATGACGCCAATGACCAGACAGTCATCGACCCCGACTATGACCAGAAGACGGTGGCCAGCTACTACCGCGGACAGAACCTCTACGACGACTACACGCTGCAGAACCACAACCTGTTCCACACCAGCTATCAGAACGTGGTGCAGCAGGAGCTGGGCGAGGCCCATCTGGCGATGCTGCTGTTCCAAGGCGGCGACCCGAAGTGGAAGACCAATGCGCTGATGCACAACCAGCAGCATGTGCAGAACGACGTGCTGAACTGGCTGGCACTGGCCGACGGCGAGCTGGCGATGCCCAACGGCAACGACTGGAGCCTGTTCCTCTTCGACCAGATCACCTCCTACTCCACCATGGCCTGCTTCCTGCGCGACAAGAACGCCCTGCTGCTGGAGAACATGGCCTATAAGTTCATCAAGGCACGCCAGACGACGACCACCGACGGCTCGTGGCTCCTGCGCTCCGATGTCGGCAGCCGCCGCATGGGTGTGGAGGCACACCGCGTGATGATGACCTATCTCATGCACTCCGTGGCCTCCACCGCCGACCTGAAGCCCGCCACATGGCAGGAGTTCAGCGCCGAGTATCAGGATGCCCACCTCTTCAAGAGTCAGAACATCGTGCGCGCTTCCAGCAAGGATCGCTTTGTCACCTTCTCCTGGAGCACGGGCCTCAGCAGCTACACCGGCTACTTCACCGACACCACGCCCGACCGCAACAAGATTGTCTGCCCCTACCGCGCCAACAACACGGGTAACTTCCTGGGATGGTACACCGTCAGCGGCAAGGGCACCAACGCCACGCCTGTCGTGAGCGGTATCTACGACCTGAAGGACAACGCCTTCACGATGAACGGACGCATCAACACCAACGATGCCACCTTGGAGAACAGCTTCGTGCTGGCAGCCACACCCGGCAATGCCATCGTCTATATGAACAATGTGAAGGGACTGCAGAGCGGCACCATCACAGGGCGCTGCGGCGGCCTGCTGGCCATCACCACCGATGAGTTCACCCGTCCGCAGCGCACCCTCTACCACGCCGCCGGCCGCGTGCAGACAGACGGCAAGCAGATGACGCTGTTCGATGCCGACTGGGCCAACATCGACAACAGCATCGGTGTGGTCACCGTAGGCGGCACCAGCAAGATGGCCTTCGGCGAACAGGCCAACAACAACAGCATCAACTGCTCGAAGTTCTATCCCATGTACTCCGCAAAAAGCGAGAGCTTCACGAAGGGAAAGGTGGTGGACCGTGCGGCTGTCATCTATTACAGCCAGGTAGATAGCGCCCAAACGAAGACGCTGGCAGCTCAGGCAATGAGCCTCACCGAGCAACTGCCCAACGGATGGAACGGCCTCGTCTGCGCCGACCCCGACGGCACTCGCTACCTCATCGTTGCCAACCTCGCAGGCGGCAGCAACAACAAGGCCGAGATGAAGGACGTCACCACCGAATACGGCGCGCCCGTGCTCACCACAGAGACCTTCATCACCGACAGCAAGGGCTCCAGCATCATCGCCCTCGATGAGAACCACACACTGATGCAGCCGCTCAAGGTGTTCATCAAGGGCAGCGGCGTCGCCGTCAAGGGTTTCAACCCCTACGATGACCTGCAGTTCTACGTCCGCACACTCGGCAACGAACCGGAGACCATTACCATTACAGCTTTCGTGGATGGCAAGACCATCTCCAAGACCGAGACCATTGAGGGCACCGTGGTGGTTCGTCTGGACAACGGACAAATCCACGCCTACACCGAAGAACCAGCGCCTTTTTATTACGAGGACATCACCGAGAACTACATCGCAAACCCGAGCTTCGAGGAGGACATCACGTGGGGAACGACAGGCAACATCACCCTGAACAACGTAACCTATAACCCCTGCTACACACAGTCGGTGAGTGCCGCCAGCAGTAACTTTCCGCAGGTGCTGCCCGTGAAGGGTTGGAAGGCAGAGTCCAACCTTTCTCCTGCCAGCAAATTTTGCCTCCTCTACTCCATGCCCTACAGCTTCACGCAATACTGTGTCTCGCCCTCTAACGTAGGCAACAGCGCCAGCATCATGGCTGTGCCTGCTGCGTTTGAAGAGGAAGTGGGCACTCGCTGCCTCAGCATCCTCAACTCCTGGACAATAGGCACGAATGCTGTCAGCCAGACCGTGAAGATGCCGCTGAGCGGCAGCTTCGCCTTGACCTTTGACCTGCGCTATGACTGCGCCAATGAGAGCCGTCGCACGGCCCCCAACGTGATTGCCACCACCGGAGGTAATATCAACACCCTGCTCTGTGGCGTGGTGACAGGAGGTAAGGAATACTACGCCCCTTTTCCCGCTGCGGCCGGCACATGGGAACAGATGACCGTGCCCTTTGAGCTGTCCTACACAGCTGATATCAAAGATGTCACCCTGCGCCTCGGCCTCCAGACAACAGCCAACCAAGGTGCTGCCAACCAGACACGCGTCTATATTGACAATGTGCGACTGTGGCAAAAGAAGGAGACAGTGCCGGTGGGCATCGGACTCACCCCCGCCCCCTCTCTTTCAAAGGGGGGAGAGGCTGGCGCGGTGTATGACCTCAGCGGACGCCGGCTGTCTCAGGTTCCACAGAAGGGCATCTTCATCCGCAATGGCAAAAAGATCCTCCGTTAACCCTTAAACCCTTTGAACCTTGAACTCTTGAACCCTTTGAACTTTTGAACCTTTGAACTCTTGAACTCTTGAACTCTTGAACTTTTTAACTTTAAACAATTGCCCCGCACAGGTCGCGTACTTCTCATCTACACCGGCGGCACCATCGGCATGGACCGCAACCCCGCCACTGATGCGTTGGAGCCCTTGGACTTCAACCATCTCGTGCAGCGCATGCCTGAGTTGCAGGCCATCCCTGTCGGCATCGATGTCTATCAGTTCCCTGAGCCCATCGACAGCAGCGACATGAGTCCGCGGCTATGGGCCCGCATCGTGGAGATCATCGTGGGCGGCTATGACCGCTACGACGGCTTCGTCATCCTCCACGGCACCGACACGATGGCCTTCACGGCCTCGGCGCTCAGCTTCATGCTGGAGAACCTGACGAAGCCCGTCATCCTGACCGGTTCGCAGTTGCCCATCAACCAGTTGCGCACCGACGGCAAGGAGAACCTCATCACCAGTATCGAGATAGCTGCTGCACACCATGCCGACGGCACACCGCGCGTTCCGGAGGTCTGCATCTATTTCAGCAGCAAGTTGCTACGCGGCAACCGTAGCACGAAAATCAACAGCGAGGGCTTCAATGCTTTCGACAGCTTTAACTTCCCGCCTCTGGCGGAAGCTGGCGTCAGCATCCACTACCACGACGACCTCATCCTGCACCCCGACTACAGCCGACCCATGACGCCACACTTCGTCATGGACACCAATGTCGTGGTCTTCACCCTCTTCCCCGGCATTCAGGAAGAGATGGTGCGCCACCTGCTGGAAGCGCCCCATCTGCGCGGCATCGTCATGCGCACCTACGGCAGCGGCAACGCCCCCCAACAGCCATGGCTCATGCAGGCTCTTACGGAAGCCACGAGGCGCGGCATCGTCATCATCAACATCACCCAGTGTGCCGCAGGTCCCGTGGAGATGGCACGCTACAGCGGCGGCTATCTGCTGAAGAATGCGGGCGTCATCAGCGGCTACGACGGTACCGTCGAGTGTGCCATCGCCAAACTCATGCACCTGCTGGGCCACACCACCGACACCGACCTCATCCGCGAACGCATGAACCGTCCGCTCCGCGGCGAGATTACATGTGTAGCGCAGTCATAAGAGGATGTGTGCCTAACGTCTGTCGTTTTTGAGTGTTCATCGACAATCCTTTTTTGCTAAAATTTGTAGTTTCCGAACATTATTCCTGTTATTCTTTTGAGGTTCGGAAACATTCTACTATCTTTGCCGACGCTACGTAAGACATACGACCCCTCTGATGACCCATCTCTCACTACTCTCTGATGAGACGCGTCGCCTCTCCTTCTATCTGGCAATGGAAGAATGGGCGGCACGGCAGTTGTGCCTTGAAGATGATGTCTTCTTCCTGTGGCAGGTGCAGCCATCGGTCATCTTCGGCCGCAATCAAGTCATCGAGAACGAGGTCAACCTCGACTACTGCCGCGAGCATGGCATCCAGCTCTATCGCCGCAAGAGCGGAGGGGGGTGCGTCTATGCAGACATGTCGAATGTGATGATGAGTTACATCACCCGTTCCGATGAGGTCGTCACGACCTTCGCCCGCTACATGGAAATGGTGTGTAAGATGCTTCGCGAGCTGGGTCTCTCCGCCACATCCACCGAGAACAACGATGTCCTCATCGGCGACCGCAAGGTGTCGGGCAATGCCTTCTACCACATTCCCGGACACAGCATCGTGCATGGCACCCTGCTCTTCGACACGGACATGGAGCACATGCTCCACGCCATCACACCGCCACAGGTGAAGCTCTCGAAGCACGGCGTGCAGAGCGTGCGTCAGCGCATCACCCTGCTGAAGGAGCATACCGACATCTCCATCGAAGACTTCAAACGCTTCGCCATCAGGCATCTTTGCCATCAGGAGATACTTTTGACCAAAGAGGATGTAAAAGCCATTGAAGTCCTCGAACAAGAATACCTTAACCCCAACTTTATATATGGAAAAGAAAACCTGTCTCTATGACCGCCACGTGGCACTCGGCGCACTGATGTCGCCCTTCGGCGGATTCATCATGCCCATCCAGTACTC
>CAMVUB010000055.1 GCA_947170495.1 uncultured Prevotellaceae bacterium | reverse complement strand
CTTAATCTTTAATCCTTAATCTTTAATCCTTAATCTTTAATCCTTAATCTTTAATTCTTAATCTTTAATCCTTAATCCTTAATCTTTAATCCTTAATCTTTAATTCTTCAATTCTTCCAGCTCCAGCCAGCGTATTTCGGCGGCGTCGAGTTCCTCTTGAAGGACGGGGAGGCGTTTGCTCTTCTCAGTCAGCTCGGCCACCGAGAGCGTACCGCTGCAGAGAGCCGTTTCGAGTTCCGTCTTCTCTGTCTCTAAAGCAGCGATGGTGACCTCCAAGGCTTCGAGCTCCTTGCGTTCTTTGTAGGTTAGGCGACGCCTAGAAGACCCACCCCCGACCCCTCCCGTAATGGAGGGGAGAGGCTGCGCGATGTTGTCTTTTTGCTTCCTCGAGGACTGAAGCTCCCCTCCCTCACGGGAGGGGTTGGGGGTGGGTCTGTTCTTTTCCCATTCCCTGAATTGCGTATAATTCCCCGGAAAGTCCTTGATGTCGCCGTTGCCGCGGAATACAAGGAGATGATCGACTACTTTGTCCATGAAGTAACGGTCGTGGCTGACGACAATGACGCAGCCCCGGAAGTTCTTCAGATAGTCTTCGAGGATGTTCAGCGTCACGATGTCCAGGTCGTTCGTGGGCTCGTCCAGGATGAGGAAGTTGGGGTTCTGCATCAGCACGGTGCAGAGGTAGAGGCGTCGCCGCTCGCCCCCGGACAGCTTATAGATATAGTTCTGCTGTTGCAGGGGTGTGAACAGGAAGTGCTGCAGGAACTGCATTGCCGTCAGGTGGCGCCCACCGCCCAGATCCACATACTCCGCCACGCGCCGCACGGCATCAATGACCTTCATCTGTTGGTCAAACTGCATGCCCTCCTGCGAGAAATAGCCGAAGCGCACGGTCTCGCCCACGACGAAGCGCCCGCTGTCAGGTTGCACGAGGCCGAGCAGCATCTTGATGAACGTGCTCTTGCCCGTGCCGTTGGCGCCCACAATGCCCATCTTCTCATACCGCGAGAAGTTGTAATAGAAATCCTTCAGGATGACGCGCTCTGTGCTGGCGGGATCATCAGGGCGTGGCGGGAAGGTCTTGCTGACGTACTGCGCCTCGAAAATCTTGGAACCGATGTAGGTGCTGTTCACCTGCAGCGATACCTTGTCCTCGGTGATGCGTTGCTTGGCGCGCCGTTCCAGGTCCTCGAAGGCCTCCTCGCGGTAGCGCGCCTTATGACCTCGTGCCTGCGGCATGCGTCGCATCCATTCCAACTCACTCCTATATAAATTATTCGCGCGCGCGATGTTTGCGTTGGTCACGTCGATGCGTTCCTGCCGCTTCTCAAGATAGTAGGCGTAATTGCCGCGGTAGGTGTATAGCGTCTGGTCGTCGAGTTCGAGGATGAGGTTGCAGACGCGGTCGAGGAAGTAGCGGTCGTGTGTCACCATCAGCAACGTCATGTTCGAGCGCGAGAGATACGTCTCCAGCCATTCTATCATCTGCAAGTCCAGATGGTTCGTGGGCTCGTCCAGGATGAGCATATCCGGTTCGCGGCACAGCACATTCGCCAGCGCCACGCGCTTCAGCTGCCCGCCGGAGAGATGCGAGATGGGCTGGTCGTGGTCGCGGATGTCCAGCTTCGTCAGGTATTCCTGTATGCGTCGCGGCTCCTCCTTGCATTGCCACAGACACGCCTCCATGACCGTCATCTCCTGGGGATAGACAGGCGTCTGCTCCAGATAGGCCACGCGTAGGTCGCGACGGAAGATGACCGTGCCGTTCTCGGGCTCTTCGTGGCCTGCGATGACATTCAGCAGCGTCGTCTTACCCGTGCCGTTCTGCGCGATGAGTCCCACGCGCTGTCCCTCGGCAATGCCGAAGCTGATGTCATGGAACAGCACCTTGTCCCCCACCGAAAAAGTGAGGTTGTCGACTTGTAAAAATGGGTTGACAGCTGCCATCGTGATAGTTTTTCGCCGCGAAAGTAACGAAAAATGTTGAAAATACTTTGTCGAATGGACAGAAATCACTACCTTTGCACACGATTTTATGAAGGGTTACCCCGTAATGGGGGTCAACTCATAAGAAATTCCTCTTTTTATAGTTTATTTATGCACACAAAAAGTGAACTCGAAGCATTAAGCATCGAGCAGTTGAATGAGATTGCAAGATCTCTGAATATCTCCGTGAAAGGTGATGTTCAGAAATTGGATTTAATATACGGTATCATTGAGGCAGAATTGTCCCAAGGACCTGCCGTCGCCGACAGCGAGAAGCCGGCGCCCAAGAAGCGCGGACGCAAGGCGAAGGCTGAGAAAGAAGCCGAGGCTACGGACGCCGAGCCGACCGAGAAGAGCCGGAAGAACAAGTCTGCGAAGAAAGCAGAGCAGAGCGCTACAGATGCTGATAAAGAAGGAACTGAGCCTATCGAAGCCGCTCCAGCCGCAGCACTTGCCGAGGCCCCAGCCCCCGCAGCAGAGAAGCCGGCGCCCAAGAAGCGCGGTCGCAAGACGAAGGCCGAGAAGGAAGCCGAGGCAGCTGCCGCCCGTGAGGCTGAGCTGGCTTTGTTCCCCGAGGAAGGCGACGCCCCCGAAGCGCCCGCCGAAGCCTCACAGCCGGCACAGGAAGCTGAGGACAGCGCCCCCGCCGTCGATGAGGAGCAGCCCCTGACGCCCGAGGCTGTGGAGGCTTTCTTCAATGCCGACGAACCCGATTTCATCGTCCTCACGCCCATCCCCGAGGGTGGCAACGTGATGCCGCAGCCCAAATACGAGCCTACGCCTACCCCACCCGCCTTCCTGGATCAGCTCTCCGGTCTCTCCGGCCGTCAGCAGTCCGCTGCCAAGGAGCCCGTCCGCGAGGAGCCTGCCGCCTATGACTTCGGCGACCTGGTGAAGGCCGAGGGTGTGCTGGAAGTGGTACCCGAAGGTTGGGGATTCCTGCGCTCCAGTGACTATAACTACCTGCCCAGCCCTGACGATGTCTATGTCAGCCAGCAGCAGATCAAGCAGTGGGGCCTGAAGACCGGTGATGTGGTAGAAGGCAGCGTGCGTCCTCCCATGGAGGGCGAGAAGTACTTCCCGCTGATGAACATCGAACAGGTCAACGGTGTGTCGCCCAAGCGCATCCGCGACCGTCAGGCCTTCGAGCATCTCACGCCCCTCTTCCCCGATGAGAAGTTCACGCTTTGCAAGGGCTACAACGACCCCACCAGCGTGCGCGTCGTGGATCTCTTCTCCCCTATCGGTAAAGGTCAGCGCGCCCTCATCGTGGCACAGCCCAAGACAGGTAAGACCATCCTGATGAAGGAGATTGCCAACGCCATCGCCGCCAACCACCCCGAGGCTTATCTCATGATGCTCCTCATCGACGAGCGCCCCGAGGAGGTCACCGATATGGCCCGCACCGTCAATGCCGAGGTCATCGCCTCCACCTTCGACGAGCCCGCCGACCGCCACGTGAAGATCGCCGGCATCGTGTTGGAGAAGGCCAAGCGCATGGTGGAATGTGGTCACGATGTGGTCATCTTCCTCGACAGCATCACACGTCTGGCACGCGCCTATAACACCGCAGCACCTGCCAGCGGTAAGATCCTCACCGGTGGTGTGGATGCCAACGCCCTGCAGAAACCCAAACGCTTCTTCGGTGCTGCCCGTAACATCGAGGGCGGCGGTTCGCTGACCATCATCGCTACAGCACTCATCGACACCGGCAGCAAAATGGACGAGGTCATCTTCGAGGAGTTCAAGGGCACCGGTAATATGGAGCTGCAGCTCGACCGCACACTGGCCAACAAGCGCATCTTCCCCGCCGTGAACATCGTCGCCAGCTCCACGCGTCGCGACGACCTGCTCCACGACAAGACCACCCTCGACCGCATGTGGATCCTGCGCAAGTTCCTCTCCGACATGAACCCCATCGAGGCCATGAACGAGCTCAAGAGCCGCCTCGAAGGCACCAAGACCAACGAGGAATTCCTCATCTCCATGAACTCTTAATCCATGCACTCTTAAACCCTTATCCCTCTATACAGCAAGCCCGCCTCCTTCTCCCGAGGCGGGCTTATTTTATTTCATCAGGATGCCCGTGTAGATCCTTCCGGACTGTATGCCGAGGCGGCGAGCAGAGAAGAATCTCGTGTGCTCCTTGACGGTGCAGATGCCTGACATCGCAATCCGAGTTGCTGGCACCCCCATGGCCACGAGCTGCCGCCGGTTACATTCTGGCAGGTCGATATGCCATTTCCCCCTGCGCTCGCTGATGTCCGGCATCGCAAAGCCCGCAGCGGCAAACGCCTCATACACCTCATCACCCACCTCGAAGCTGTCCAGGCTGATGCCTGGTCCTATCTGTGCCGTCACATCCTGAGGTTGCGTGCCATAGGCTGCGCTCATCTCGGCAAGCGCCTTCTCTGCAATGCGGCTGACGGTGCCACGCCAACCTGCATGAATGGCAGCAATGGCGCGATGGCGACTGTCGTAGAGGAGGATGGGAATGCAGTCCGCCGTGCTCACGCCGATGCACACACCTCGCAGGTCCGTCATCACCGCATCGATACCCTCCAGCCGCTGTGCCCGCTCTGTGACCGAGCATTGAAAGAACGCCTCGTCAATCCGTGCCATCTCCGTGAGGTGCACCTGATGCGGCAGGATCAACCGCTCGTCACTGATGCCCAGCGTCTGGCACAGCAGCCCACGGTTCACACGTATCGCCTCCTCGTCGTCCCCACAATAATGATTGATGTTGAACGCCGCGTAGTTCCCCACGCTGCATCCCCCTTGCCGCGTCGTGCTGAAACCCACCACACCCTCGTGCAAGTCATAATAAACTAATTCCATTTCTTTCATCATTCCGCCCGCAAAAGAAGACCACGGTCTTCGGGTCATAACCCTTAAGGGTTTTGGCCGAAAGGCTTAAGGGTTATGAGGAAAAGCCTTAAGGGTTTTGCGCTGAAGGCCTAAGGGTTTCGAAAAGACTTTAGAACTCGTAGCCGAGGGTGAGGCTGATGTCATGGCGATCGAGGTTGCAGGTGACGGGACGGAGGGTGTTGGCCTCGGTGATGAACTGAGCCTCGTGATTGGTGGTATTCTGATAGGAGCTGTCGAAGGCGTAGAAGTCACCCTTCTGCATACGATACTTATAGGCGAGGTTGGCGTAGAAGCCTTTGATGTGGTAGCCGAGACCGAAGGTGATGATGTTCGTGGCACCGAGGTTCATGTAGTCTGTACCGGTAACCTTATACATGGCGTAGGAGTCGATGGTCTGGTCGAAACGGGCGTTGTTCTTGAAGGGCTTGCTGTAGAAGTTATAGCCCGCGCGCAGGGCGAGGTGTTCCGTGGGCAGCACTTCGAGGCCCACGCGGACGTTATGCACACCCTGGGTGATGTTCTTGGTCATCTTGTTCATGGCGCGATCCTGGTCGGTGGAGATGCTCTGGTCTTCCCATCTGTTGCTCTCCCGGGTGGGATAGCCCATCGTGGTGTAGTTGTTCATGGAGTACTCATACTCGACATCCCATGCTACGATGCCTGCGTGGACGTCAGCCAAGCTTACGCGGAACTTCCACGGTGTGCGGACATTGAACTCCAGGTAGCCATCGTCCGGGCGGTTGGTGTAGTTGTAGTAACCGTTGCCTATAGGCCCTTGTTTATAGTCGTTGTAGGCGTAGGTGCTGCTGGCTTCGTCCCAACCATAATTATTCCAAGTGCTATTAAATGTCATATCGACATCCTTCTGTTTGAGACTGTACCACGTGGGTGTCTCGATGGCGATGCCAAAGCGGAAGGGGTTTTCCTCGATGGGGCAGATGATGGCGCCAGCCTTGAAGTTGAAGCCTGTGCCGGTTACCTTGCGATAAGTATCCAGCCAATAGTCTTGTATGTCGTAGGCGGCGATGGGCTGATCGTTGTAGAAGCCCGTGCGCTCCTCAAGATAGGAGGTGGTGGCTGTGTAGCGCAGGAAATCAACGCCGAAGGTGGCACCCCAGAAGAAGCGGTTGTTCACGGCACCAGAGACGTTGAAGTCGAGGCCGTAGAGGTTGCCGCTGGTGGAGCGCAGGTAGGAGGTATTATCAGTACGGAACTGCAGCTGTCCGCCCGCACCATCGTAGATGTCGTAGAGTCCTGAGCTGTAGGCGACATTGGGCAGGTTGTACTTCTGTTCCGTGTAGCTGTCGTAGAAGTCAGACATCAGTCCTGCCAGCTGCGCAGCCTGCGAGAGACCACCAACGCCGTAGTTGTTGGCGATGAGCGAACGGTTGAAGTGGAGCTTCTTCTGCAGGTTGATGGCGAAGTTCAGGCGGTCATCCTCGCTCTTGGGAAGCACGACGACGAAGCCGATCTGGTCGAAGCTGTAGTGGGCGCGAGCGTCCTCGTCGGCGGGTTGTGCGGCCTGTATAGTAGCGCCCATGCCGATGCTTGCCCAGCTGCGGTTGAAGCCTGCGATGCCTGCGGGGTTGTTGGAGATTCCTGAAATGTCACCGCCGAGGGCGCCTGTCGCGCCGCCCATGCCGACATAGCGTGCTGTGCCGTTGATGTCGGAGGTGTTGGTCATCAGGTCGTTGGAATAGGTGTCCTGTGCGGAGGCTGTCGTGAAGCCTGCAAGTGCCAGAACGGCAAGGGAGAGTATCTTTTTCATTGCAAAGTTTTTCGTTATGTCGATATTTCGGTTTGTCGTTATTACGTGATAACGTTATTTCGTTATTACGACGGTTTCAATTTTTCAATTTCCTTATCTTCCACGTCCGCCGCCGCGGGAACCGCCGCCGAAGCTGCTGTGGGAGCCACCGCCACCACCGAAGCTGCCGCTACGTGAACCGCCACCGAAGCTGCCGGAAGAGGAACTGCGAGAGGAGGAAGAAGAGCTACGCGACGATGAGGAGGACGGCGCTGAGGAGCGCGACGAGCTGCTGGAGTTGCCGAAGGAGCCTATGCGGTTGCCGCCATAGGTGCTGCGCGAAGGCGTGCCCGCAGAGGGCGATGTGGAGCGAGAGCTGCCGCCAACGGTAGTGCGCGGGTTGCCGGAGCTCGGACGATTGCCATAGTAGCCAGAGGAGCCGCCTGTGCGACCGAAGCTATCTACGCCACGACCGTTGCGGTAGCCTGCATTGCGACCCGTCTGTCCGGGACGGCGGCCGCTGGGCGACACATAGTCGCGACCGTGGTGGCCGTGGTATGCAGGACGGTAGCCGTAGTAATACGGGCGATGCCAGCCATAGTAACCGTACCAGTAGCCGCCGTAGTAGCCCCAGTAGGGACGGCGCCAGCCGTAGTAACCATACCAGTAGGGATCGTAGGCGCCCCAGTACCAGTCGTTCCAGTAGTAGGGGTCATCGTAGATGCTCCAATACCAGGGTGAGCAGTAGATGCTGGTGTAGCCGAAGCGCGTCAGACGGCGTGTGATGCCGTAGTCCTCACCATCGCTGTAGCCCTCGCGATAGCCCTGTGTGTAGGCGTCATCGACGGCGCTCCGCATCTGATAGGCTGCAGTGGTATCGACATAGGTGATGGAGTCGCGCGTGTTGTTGGCATAGGGGCTGTAGGCTCCGCGACGGTTGTACTCATCAACGTCGCGCACAGCACCCGTGGTCACGGGCAGATAGTCGGAGTCGTCGGGGTCATCGACATAGGTGATGGTCACCTGCTCGGTCTGCGGCACCGTAGGGGTATACTTTTTCTTGGAAGCCATGGTGTAAGCACCGCTCTGTCCCCAGCTGAGGAGGGGTACAGCCAACAGCATTGCTGCCAATAATGTACGTGTCTGTTTCATATCTGTCACTATTTTATGGTTTCGATGGTGCAAAAGTACGGCCATTTGTGGAGACCGCAAAGGGGAAAATCCTACTTGTTAGGGGTAATTTCCCTATGGTTTTGCTCTGCAAAGATAGATAAAGTATCGCGCGCGAGCAAAGAAAATAGGAAAAAAGGTGGCTGTAAGTGAAATTTTGCTTACCTTTGCACCCGAATTAGAGGCCAACGGGCCTCTGGTAATTGAGAATTAAGAATTGAAAATTGAAAATTAATAAGCAATTATGAAAGCATTCGTATTCCCCGGTCAGGGTGCCCAGTTCCCCGGAATGGGCAAAGACCTTTATGAGAACAACGCCGAGGCCAAGGCCTTGTTTGACAAAGCCAATGACATCCTCGGTTTCGATATCACCAAGATTATGTTCGAAGGCACTGCCGACGAACTGAAGCAGACGAAGGTCACCCAGCCTGCTGTGTTCCTGCACTCCGTCATCACAGCCATTTGTCTGGGCGACAAGTTCCAGCCCGACATGGTCGGTGGTCACTCGCTGGGCGAGTTCAGCGCCCTGGTGGCTGCAGGTGCCTTGAAGTTCGAGGACGGTCTGCGTCTGGTGAGTGCCCGTGCACAGGCCATGCAGAAAGCCTGCGAGGCTCAGCCCTCCACGATGGCCGCCATCATCGGTCTGGCCGACGAGGTGGTGGAGCAGATCTGCGCCGAGGTGGCTGCCGAGGGTGGCATCTGCGTGCCTGCCAACTACAACAACCCGGGTCAGCTGGTCATCAGCGGCAGCGTGGAAGCCATCAATGCTGCCTGCGAGAAGATGAAGGCTGCGGGTGCCAAGCGTGCCCTGCCCCTGCCCGTGGGCGGTGCCTTCCACAGCCCCCTGATGCAGCCCGCCAAGGATGAGCTGCAGGCTGCCATCGAGGCTACCGAGTTCCACACGCCCAAGTGCCCCGTCTATCAGAATGTCGATGGCCAGGCCCACACCGAGCCCGCCGAGATCAAGCAGAACCTCATCGCACAGCTCACGGCCAGCGTACGCTGGACACAGGAGGTGCAGGCAATGGTGGCTGCCGGCGCAACAGAGTTCACGGAGTGCGGCCCCGGCAAGGCCCTGCAAGGTATGATTGCCAAGATTGCCAAGGATGTCGAAGGCCTCGTCGTCCGCAGCGCCACCGATCTTTAATCTACTAAGCAACTAAGCTATTAAGCATTTAAGCTACTAAGCCCCACACCCCTCCCCCATGACCAATAAACCCATCATCTATCAGGTCTTCACACGACTGTTCGGAAGCGATAAGGGCGTCAACCAGCCCCATGGCGACCGCTCCGTGAACGGCTGCGGCACCATGGATGATTTCACGCCCGAGGCGCTGGCGCAGATCAAGGCGTTGGGAGTGACGCACATCTGGTACACAGGTGTGATTGAGCACGCCACGCAGACAGACTACAGCGCCTACGGCATACCCCGCGACCATCGCGCCATCGTGAAGGGCAAGGCAGGCTCGGTGTATGCCATCAAGGACTATTTCGATATAGACCCCGACCTGGCTACGAGCGTGCCGGCACGCATGAAGGAGTTCAAGGCGTTGGTGGAACGCACACACAAGGCGAACCTAAGCGTCATCATCGACTTCGTTCCCAACCACGTGGCACGCCAGTACCACAGCGACAACTGCCCCGAAGGGGAAGGTATTGAAGACCTCGGTGCCACCGACGACACCAGCATGCATTTCTCGCCCAAGAACAACTTCTACTATTTCCCCGGCGAGCGCCTGCACACGGATTTCGACCTGCAGCAAGGCGAGGCGTGGCCCTATGTGGAGGAGCCTGCACGCGCCACGGGCAATGATGTCTTCGGCGCCTACGCCAACCACAACGACTGGTACGAGACCGTGAAGCTGAACTACGGCGTCGATTATCTGGACGGCCGTTCCACACACTTCGACCCGATACCCTCCACCTGGGTGAAGATGTTGCGCATCCTCCTTTTCTGGGCGGCCAAGGGAGTCGATGGCTTCCGTTGCGATATGGCTGAGATGGTGCCGGCCGAGTTCTGGGGATGGGCCATTCCACAGGTGAAGACGCAATACCCCAAGATCATCTTCATCGCCGAGATCTACGGTCCCGACAACTATCGCCGCTATCTGGACGAAGGCCACTTCGACTACCTCTACGACAAAGTAGGCCTTTATGACACGCTGCGCGCCATCACCTGCGGCTTCGCCAACGCCAATGCCATCACCTACTGCTGGCAGGCGGTGGACGATATCCGTCCGAAGATGCTCTCCTTCCTGGAGAACCACGACGAGCAGCGCCTCGCATCGGAGTTCTTCGCGGGTGACCCGGAGAAAGGACGCGCTCCGATGCTCGTGGCGGCGACCATCAGCACGGGCCCTGTCATGATCTACTTCGGACAGGAGTTGGGCGAGCGCGGCATGGACACCGAAGGCTTCAGTGGATGGGACGGTCGCACGACCATCTTCGACTACTGGACAATAGACACCATCCGTCGCTGGCGCAACAAAGGCACCTTCGACGGCAAGATGCTGACACCACAAGAGACTGAGCTTCAGGCCTACTACCGAACATTGCTCAACCTTTGCTCCAGCGAGTCAGCCATCGAACAGGGCGAGTTCTACGACCTGATGTACGTGAATCCCATCTCCGAGAATTTCAACCCGCATAAGCAATATGCCTACCTGCGGCATATCGACCGCACCACGCTACTGATTGTCGTGAACTTCGACGGCAAACCCGTGCGCGTGGCCGTGAACATCCCGGAGCACGCCTTCAAACTTTATCGGATGAATACGCGCAAAAAGATTCGTGCCGTGGACCTGCTCACAGGCAATGCCGTGGCCACGAGTTTCTCACCCGATGTACCCTCGCGCGTGGATCTCCCCGCCTACGGCGGCGTCATCCTGAAAGTGCACACCCGCTAACCCTCAACCATAAACCCTTAACCATAAACCACCAAATGACCTTGCCAGTCCTCTACGTGACGATTATCCTCATCTTCATGCTTGTGGCATTGATGAAGGAGTATCTGCGTCCCGGACTGATCCTGTTCACGGCCGTGGTACTGTTGTTGGTGGCGGGCATCATCACCCCTGAGGAGGCGCTGAAAGGATTCTCCAATAAAGGTATGATCACGGTGGCGCTGCTCTATCTCGTCTGTGAGGGCGTGCGCAAGAGCGGCATCCTGGAGCGCATCGTCTTCAATATGTTGCCCAAGAAGGATGTCGGCATCACCAATGCCGGGCTGCGCTTCTACCCTATCGTGTCGTTCATCTCGGCGTTCTTCAACAACACGCCCGTCGTGGTGATCTTCGCGCCGATGATCAAGAACTGGGCGCGTAAGATGAAGCTGCCGCCCACGAAGTTCCTGATTCCGCTGTCGTATGCAACGGTCCTCGGCGGCATCTGCACGCTGATAGGTACCACCACGAACCTTGTGCTCCACGGTATGCTCATTCAAGAGCACAAGGACGAGGTGGCTGCGGCGGCCAGCGGTGCGGAAGAGGGTATCCTCATGCGCTTCGGCATTGATGATGGTATGACGATGTTCGAGCTCTCGAAGGTAGGCATCTTCATCGCGCTGGCGGGACTCATCTATCTCATCTTCTTCTCACGCTATCTGCTACCCGACAACCGTATGTCCGAGGATGATATCGAAGACCAGAACCTGATGCCGGGGCTGATACGTCATGAGGTGCTGCTCGGTAACCGCTTCCCGGGCTTGGGCAAGACACTTCATGAGTTCGATTTCTACCGCCACTATGGCGCGCATGTCCGCGCCATCAGCCGTGGCGGCAACATCATGGATGGTGACTACATGAATACACGGCTGACCCACGAGGACACGCTCATCGTGGATGCCGACGAGACATTCATGAAGGCGTGGGGCGAGAGCCGTGTCTTCTGGATGATTAGCCGCGTCGGCGACTATGAACCGCCATTGGGCAAGCGGCGCCGCTGGCTGGCATTGGTGCTGTTGGTGCTGATGATTATCGGAGCCACCGTGGGCGAGCTGGAACCCGTCAAGGATGCACTGGCGGCATCGCCCTTCGTGCAACAGTATATGCCGGGGCTGAAGCTGGATATGTTCTTCTTCGTGTGCATCACGGTCGTTATTATGGCGTGGTCGCGCTTGTTCTCGCCCCGTAAATACACCAAGTTCATGTCTTGGGATGTGCTCATCACCATCGCCTGCGCCTTCGCCATCAGCACCGCGATGACCAAGAGCGGCTTTGCAGATCTCATCGCGGCCTTCATCATTTCGCTCACAGAGCTGGCGCGCCACAGCGAGTTCGGCATCTATATCATTCTCGCATCCCTGTTCCTCATCACCAATATCTTCACGGAACTCATCACCAACAACGCTGCCGCTGCGCTGGCGTTCCCGCTGGCTTTGGCCGTGGCCGAGAAGCTGGGAATGAATCCCATCCCCTTCGTGGTCTGCGTCTGCTTCGCCGCCAGCTCCTCCTTCTCCACGCCCATCGGCTACCAGACGAACCTTATCGTGCAAGGCGTGGGTGGCTATAAGTTCACCGACTTCGTGAAGGTGGGTCTCCCGATGAATATCATCGTCTTCATCCTCAGCGTCTTCCTTATTCCGCTATTCTATCATTTATCATAATGACCGAAAACATCTATCCCATCTACGACAAGATGATGACACGCGCCGACAAGGAGCAGCTGCTGCACCAGCGCGGAGTCATGATTTGGTTCACAGGCCTCTCGGGCTCCGGCAAGAGCACGATCGCCCTGGGCGTGGAGCGCGAGCTGCACAAGCGCGGCATCCTCTGTCGCATCCTCGACGGCGACAATATCCGCACAGGTATCAACGCCGGTCTGGGCTTCTCGGCTGAAGACCGCAAGGAGAACATCCGCCGTATCGCCGAGGTCGGCAAGCTCTTCGTAGATACCGGCATCGTGACGCTTGCCGCCTTCGTGTCGCCCACAAACGAATACCGCCAGATGGCACGCGATATCATCGGTGCCGACGATTTCAAGGAGGTCTATGTCAGCACGCCGCTGGAGGAATGTGAGCGCAGAGATGTAAAAGGTTTGTACGCGCGTGCGCGACGCGGCGAGGTCAAGGATTTCACCGGCATCAGCGCCCCCTTCGAAGCCCCCACAAATCCCGCCCTCGACATTGACACCAGCAAGCAAACGCTCGAAGAAAGTGTCAACCAAGTCGTGGAACTCATCGACCCCACCCCCCTGCCCCTCCCGGAGGGAGGGGAGTAAATACCTGTAACACTGGTGCTATGAAGAGGAGATATAATACGGCGTCACCAGATCGATATATACTGCTAAAGGAACATGCCAAAAGATTAAAACAATATCCTACTGATGCAGAACGCATATTGTGGGAATATCTAAACAATAAACAATTAGGTGTTAAATTCAACAGACAGCATATTATAGGAGACTATATCGTTGACTTTGTCTGTTTAGAAAAGCAACTGGTCATTGAAGTAGATGGCAAATATCACTATGAAGACGAACAGACTGAAGCCGACGGACTCAGAACTGAGGAGCTTTATGCAATGGGCTTTCAAGTAATTCGTTTTGATAATGAAGAAATACTTACAGATATAGATTCTGTGATTGACCGAATATATGATGTAATCGAACAATAAAAATATATGGGACATAATACAAAACCAACAGGAGTATCTACTCCCCTCCCTCGGGAGGGGCAGGGAGGTGGGGTCTTATCCCACCTCCAAGAACTGGAAGCCGAGAGCATCCACATCATCCGTGAAGTTGCGGCAGAGTTCGAGAATCCCGTCATGCTCTACAGCATCGGCAAGGACAGCAGCGTGATGGTGCGATTGGCTGAGAAAGCCTTCGCACCCGGTAAGGTGCCGTTCCCGCTGATGCACATCGACTCGAAATGGAAGTTCAAGGAGATGATTCAGTTCC
>CAMVUB010000054.1 GCA_947170495.1 uncultured Prevotellaceae bacterium | reverse complement strand
GCCTCGTCGCCGTTGAAAGCATAGGGAAGCGTGACATGCTGCCATGCCGCATCATCGTAATCAGGCTTCGCCGCCTCCGCAGACTCCCCCACGGCCAGCAGCCAGTCAGCGTTGAAGTTCAGCTTCTGCCGCTCAAAGGCTGATGCGCCATGAAGCAAGAAAAAGAGAAGGAAGAAAAGGAGAGAAGGAACAAGGGAACGTCTCATTTCTCATTACTTTTTCAGAACCTTAACACCATCGATTACATATACACCCTTCGCCGCTTGGCGGGCCGAAGACTTATCTTCGGCAATCTTGCGGCCGCTGAGGTCATACACCGCACCCGTCTGAGAGGGTGCTGCAGCAGGGCTGGTGATGCCCACGGGATCTGCCACCACCCGGATGATGCCCTCTGTGGTGAGGGCTGAAGTGTCCCAAAGGTAACCAGCCTTGGGAGTTGCTGGCTGCATCGTGACGGTGCCCGACACCGTGACGGCACCAGCACCTGTGAAGACTTGCAGCTCTGCATCATCCACCATCTCGTAGCTGGTGTTGAGCTCCGTCACGTTGATGACGGGCGATGTCAGCTTCACGGTGCCCGCGACCTTGAAGGCATCGCAGGTGGTACGCGTTGCCGTTGACCTGGTGCGCAGTCGCAGCACAGCGCCTGAGTTGAGCGTCAGCGTGCCGTTCACGGTGAGCGTGCCGACAGCTGTTGCCGACTGCCCTGCTCCGAGGGTGCCGTTGGACTGCACCACGACGTTCTGTACCTGTCCCGTACCCGTAAGAAGGCCTCCGCTGCGCACGGTGATGGTGCCGGTAGTAGTGGATTTGGAGGTGTTCATGGCCTTCACCTCACCAGCATAGATGTTGATGGGTCCGGCCGATGCACCTGTCAGCGTCAGCGTGCCGTCGCCGTATTTGTTGAGGGTGGCACCGCTGCCGATGATGCCGGCAAAGGAGGTGTTCGTGCCAAGGTAACCCACATTCCACACGCTGGTGCAGAGTTGCGCATCGGTAGCAGTTGAGCTGAGGGCTCCAATGCTGTGGGTATAGCTGTTCTCCGTGCCACTACCCGCCTTGACGCCCACGGCATAGACACCCGCACCAAGGGTAAAGGTACCCTTCTGCAAGTTCATGGCGCTGACCAGGCGGAACTGTCCGCTGGTGGGGTTGAGGACGCCCTCGAAATCTGCCATATTGGTGGAGAAGTCGCCACGCACGTAGGGGAAACTAATCTTAATGGTGCCCTCGCCCGTCCACTTTCCACGGACATTGCAACGCTGTCCGGCATTGACAGTGAGCGTCTTGCCCTTGGCAACGGTAATAGTATTGGCAAGTGTCGGCGTGGTGCTGGTGGAATTACTGTCGAAAATGGTGATAGCGGCATTACCCGTCACATCAATCGTGGAGCCGGCAGTTCCGAAAGTGGTGTTCCATACACCCATGGCCAGCGTGCCTGCATTCAGCTCGGTGGACTTCCAGGTGTTGTTGCCTGCATAGGTGATGTTGAGCTGTCCGCTGCCCTTCTTCACCAAACGGCCATTGCCCTGGATGATACCCTTGAGAGAAGTGACACCGCTGTTTATCTGTATGGTGGCCTCTTCGTTGATGGTGAGGCCGCGATTGGTGGCGGTGTTCGCGTTGCTGACGATGAGTGTGGCTTTGCCTATCTGCCAGTTCGAAGCGGCAGTACCGGCAGCGCCGATGCTGCTGGGCAGGCCGCCGTCAGCAAGCTCCGCCACGGTGACAGTGCCGCTGTTGATGATGGTCTTGCCAGTGTAGTTGCTGTTCGCGGCATTGAGCGTCACGCGTCCCTGACCGTTCATGACCAGGTCGCCCGCTCCTGTGATACCACCCGTACCGCTGAGGGTGAGCGACTTCGTATTATTCTCGAAGGTCACGCTGCTCACGGGCATCAGTTCATTCGTTTGGATGGTAGTCTTCACAACATCGTCATCGAAGACGATGGCATCGCCAGCCACAAACTCGGTGGCCTCATCATTGAGAGCGAAGTTAGCTGTCTGGTAGTCCCACAGCGTGCTCTCAGCACCCGTCCAACGTACACCCTGGGCAGCCTGGCGCTGCTCATTGATGACGAGCCACAGCGCCTGATTCTCATCGACGATATTGTAGGAAAGCCCCTGCAGACCACGCACGGCAACCTGTGTGAGCTTGCCAGTGAACTGCCCCGTATATTCCAACAGCTTGAAGCGGGCAGGCTGAGGTTTTGCGACATCGGGCACGACGGTGAAGACGAGCTGTCCGTTGGCACCGAAGGTGAGGTCACCTTCTACTCTGACGAGGTCTGCGGCAGCATCGGCATCCTTGATGTCAGCCTCCACGAACAAACGCTTGTCGATGGTGAGGCCCTGCTTAAGGGTTATCACGCCGAGGTCACCGACGGCAGCACCCGGCATCAGACGGCAGCCCTCGTAGTTGAGGGCCCCTTCGAGGTTCAGTTTACCAGCCACCACAGCATTACCTGCCAACGTGCCGCGAGCACGCAGGTCGATGTCGCCCTGTACGGTCGTGTTCACCTCCAGGATGCCCTCGGAGATGAAAGTGCCTCCCGTGTGGTTGAGCGGGGTGTTGACGATGAAACGCCCCTGCTGACCCTTCCAGAATTGCAGGTTACCCTCCACCGAGCCTGTGCCGCCGAGGGTGATGCTCTGATTACGCACAGGCATCGCATAGATGACAGAGGGCGAGAAGGCGCTGTTGAGGGTGAAGGTCTGAGCAGGATAGGTAAGGTCGAAGAGCACACTCTTGCCATTGGCATAGGCTGCAGCAGCGGAGCGGTCGAAGGTGACGAACTGACCATCGGCCTTCGCCACGAGGTCGGTGACCATGCAGGGCGGCAGTTGGGGGCGCGGCATGTCGAAACCCAGGTAGAAGCCGGGATTGGGGCTCTGGTAGTAACCCTTCGTGGTGCAGTCGCCACAGTAGTGCGGGTCTTGCTGCAGACAGTAGATGAAGTCGGCGTCGGAGGCATAGTCTGTAGTGACGCCCGTGATGCCTACGATGACACCGCTCTCCTTGTGCAGCAGGATGAGTTCCTCACGCCAGTCGCCGATGATGTCGCCCCAGAAGGCGGCGCGCTTGGCATAGACTGTCACGTAGCGGTAGTTGCTGAGTTTGGCAAATTCCACCTCGCGCCCGTTAAAGAAGTCCTGGATATAGACATTGTAATGGCTGTCGCTCGTCTGCACCACCTCACGATCCAGCTCATTGTCCCACCAGATACCCTCACAGGGATATTGGTTGCCATATTCCGTGATGAGATTGCCCTGCGCGTCATAGACCTTACCGTCCATCGTGGACCACATCTCCCAACCTAGGTGATTCTTGTCGATATCCATGCACTCGCCGCGACCGATGTCGCCTACGGCTGAGAGATACCACTTCTTGATGAACTCTCCCGTGCGGGCATCGTAGAGGACCTGCCCCAGCATGTCGGGAGCATACTGCTGGATAGCAAAAGTTTCGAGGCCGGGGCGCTCGGGGTCGATGTCGCTGGTGCGGAAGCGGTCGCCATGGCTGATGCCAGTATTGAAGAGGATGCTGCCGTCGTGGTCCATCGTGTAACCGCCTACTATCATCTCATCACGGCCGTCGCCATCCATATCTCCCACGCGGATCTGATGGAAAGCGGGCGCACCCGTCGGCGTGTTGAAGAGTTCTTTCAA
Organism: uncultured Prevotellaceae bacterium; assembly: GCA_947170495.1. GTDB lineage: Bacteria > Bacteroidota > Bacteroidia > Bacteroidales > Bacteroidaceae > Physcousia. The sequence continues at coordinate 10,148 of CAMVUB010000054.1, read as the reverse complement.
AGTACCGGCCTTGCCGCTGCTGAAGTCGTAGGCCACACCTATATTATAATAATGGTGGTCGCCGCCCGTGCCGCGCATGTGCCACTCCATGACGACAGCAGGGTGTATGCCATCGTGATAGAAGACACCCATGTGACCCACGTGTTTGTTATACTCGTCGCCCATCAGCGAGGCGCGGTTAGTGCGGTTGTAATGTTGATTGTAGCTCTGCTCGATGCTGGCTTTCTCACGTCCCGTCATACCATCAATGACAGAGATGTAGCGAGGTGCATTACGAGTGGATTGGGTTTCGTAGTCGATGATGCCATCGCCATCGGTGTCACCTGTCGTCTTCCCCTTCACGAAGAGTCCGAAGGTCTTCTCGTCGGCATCCCAGAACTGGGTGCCGTCGGAGGATTGGATGATGACATCACCCAATCCATCGCAGTCCATGTCGGCAACCGTTATCTGATCGTCCTGGCCAGCGCATGACAGCTCGTTGGGACCCAGTTTCACCGTCCAGAGGTGCTCACCAGTGCGCAGGTAGCCCTCTACGTAGCAATCCAAGGCGTTTGTATTCGACTTACGGTTGACCACATAGTCCATCTCACCGTCGCCATCGAGGTCAATAGGCCAGACGTAGGCAGTGTTAAAATCTGCCGATTTCAACGGGGATCCTCCTGCCTCGAAGTTGATATCTACGAAGATATTCCTCATGTCGAAGCTCTTCATGATGAAGGGCACGCTCTGCGGCTGTTCGACACCTCCGGGAGGGACGAGGCTCACCGTGACCTTAGCGCCAGAAGGTATCTTGCTGGTGGTCGTCTTCCAATAGGTGTGGGAGGTCGTTGTGGCCAAAGAGCCGTTGACATACACTTTGTACTGTGCATTCTCGGGTTCCTGAGCCAGACGGCGCCATGTGACGGTTACATTACTGCCGTTGGCAACGGCGACAACGCCGCGGCCCAACGGTTGCTGCATGCGTTGTGCTACAATCATCTGCGGCAGCAACATCATGGCTGTCAGCAGGAGGTGTCGGAAAAGTTTCATAACTTAGAATTCGCTGGTGAAGTGGAAACGGATATGCTCGAAGTCCTGCTGCGCCATGGAGAGAACGTAGCCGGAGTCGGCGAGGAAGACATCACGGCCCTCGATGTCACGGGCCATATATTGGTATTTACGTTTCTTGAACTGCTCCAGTTGCGCCTCATCATCGCTCTCTATCCAACAGGCCTTATAGAGGCTGACAGGCTCCCAACGGCACTTGGCACCGTACTCATTTTCAAGGCGATATTGGATGACCTCAAACTGCAGCTGACCTACGGTGCCGATAATCTTGCGTCCATTGAACTGGTTCACGAATAGCTGGGCCACGCCCTCGTCCATCAGCTGTGCAATGCCCTTTTCGAGCTGCTTTGTCTTCATGGGATCGGCATTCTCAATATACTTGAACATCTCCGGTGAGAAGCTGGGCAGACCGCGGAAGTGAATCATCTCACCCTCGGTGAGGGTGTCACCTATCTTGAAGATTCCATTGTCTGGCAAACCTACGATGTCGCCTGGCCATGCCTCGTCGATGGTGCTCTTGCGCTGCGCCATGAACTGCGTGGGGGAAGAGAAACGGACGGTCTTGCCCTGACGTACATGCAGATAGGGTGCATTGCGGACAAACTTACCCGAGCATACTTTGCAGAAGGCGATGCAGGAACGGTGGTTGGGGTCAATATTGGCTGTAATCTTGAATATGAAGCCAGTGAACTTAGGTTCCTCGGGGTGCACGTCGCGCTCCTCAGCCTTGGTTGGGCGGGGCGAAGGAGCAATCTCCACGAAACAATCGAGCAGCTCCTTAACACCGAAGTTATTGAGGGCAGAGCCGAAGAAGACAGGTGCCACCTCGGCATCGAGATAAGTCTGGCGGTCAAACTCAGGATAGACACCCTCAACAATCTCGAGGTCCTCACGCAGTTTGGCTGCATCATCGGCACCTACGCGGGTGTCCAATTCGTCGGAATCGAGCTGCACACTCATCTTCTCGGTGACGCGCTGCTTGTCGGGGGTAAAAAGATTGAGGTTCTGCTCATAGATGTTATACACGCCCTTGAAGCGGGCACCCTGATTGATGGGCCATGAGAGCGGGCGCACTTTGATTTGCAGTTCTTCTTCCAGTTCGTCGAGGAGATCGAAGGGGTCCTTGCCCTCACGATCCATCTTATTGATGAACACGATGACGGGAGTCTTGCGCATACGGCACACGGTCATCAGCTTGCGCGTCTGAGCCTCAACGCCCTTGGCGCTATCAACCACGATGATGGCGCTATCGACAGCGGTAAGGGTGCGGAAGGTATCCTCGGCAAAGTCCTGGTGACCTGGGGTGTCGAGGATGTTGACCTTGTAGGCACCCTCCGGCTCCCCCGAGGGGGAGTAATCGAACTCCATGACGGATGTGGTCACGGAGATACCGCGCTGCTTCTCAATCTCCATCCAGTCGGAGGTGGCGGTCTTCTTGATTTTGTTACTCTTGACGGCACCTGCCACCTGGATCTGTCCGCCGAAGAGGAGGAGTTTCTCAGTGAGCGTAGTCTTACCCGCATCGGGGTGTGAAATGATGGCGAAAGTTCGCCTGCGTTCTATTTCGGGATTCACCTTTTCTATTTACTATTTAACAATTTACGATTTGCAATTTACTAAATCACTCGCGATTTAATGATATACAGTCAACGGAACGGGGACAGCTCCAATCCTATATCTTATTTCGCAATTTATATATTCATCAGCCCGCTGATGCACTCACGCAGGCTGTCTTCCCAGTAGGGGACTTCGATGCCGTAAGTCTGCTTGATCTTGGTCTTATCGAGCACGCTATAATGCGGTCGGGCGGCTGGCGTGGGGTACTCGGCGGTGTGGAGGGGACGGACATGGCATGTGGTGATGCCGGCGATGCGGTGGATGGCTTTGGTGAAGTCATACCAAGAGATGACGCCCTCATTGGAGAAATGATAAATGCCGGGGCGAATGCCCTGACAGATGGCTGTCATGATAACGGCAGCGAGGTCGCGGGCATAGGTGGGCGTGCCTATCTGGTCGAAGATGACACCTAACTGCTCCTTCTCTCGGCCCAGGCGCAGCATCGTCTTCACGAAGTTGTTGCCAAAGGTGCTGTAGAGCCATGCCGTGCGGATAATCATGGCCGAGGGGTTGGCGGCAAGTACGGCTTGCTCACCAGCCAGCTTGGTGCGGCCATAGGCCGAGGCGGGGCAGGTGAGCTGCTCCTCAGTGTAGGGAGTGTGCGCGGTGCCGTCGAAGACATAGTCTGTGGAAATCTGGATGAGGTGTCCACCGCGATGTTCAACGGCATTCGCAAGATAGCCGGGAGCGGTAGCGTTGAGCAGACGAGCTTTCTCCTCATCGCTCTCAGCCCGATCCACAGCGGTGTAGGCGGCGCAGTTCACGATGACATCAATGGCGTTATCATCAACGAAAGCGGAGACGGCAGCGGAATCCGTGATATCGAGTGGACGCACAGGTACTGCGCCGCCATCGGCACTCACCACATCCGTAAAATACCATGTGTACTGCGGATGCGCCGCAGCCTGCAACTGCATCTCATTGCCCAACTGTCCGCAGGCACCTGTTACGAGAATGGCAACCCCACCCCCCTGCCCCTCCCGAGGGAGGGGAGTAGAATCATTTGACATATTATGATTACTCATATCGCAATAAAAGCTATTATTTTACTTGACGAGTTCCTGAAGGTAATTACTCCCCTCCCCCCCCGGGAGGGGCAGGGGGGGTGGGGTCTCACAGTTCCAGTTCACCCGCCTTTTCCTTATTCCAAGCATCAGCAAGCAGTGCGATGAAATGGGTGATATGGCTCATCGCCTCCTGCGTCTCCTTGCCGATAGGTTTCTTCTGCAAGCGCAGGAGCATCACACCGTAAAGGGCCTCAAAGCAGGTCTCTAGCTCGGGGGCTTCTTTATGTCCGTTGCGAGCACGCAATTCCACGATGAACGGCAATGCCTTGTAGTAGGCCGCCGAGTAGAACGGCTGTTTGGGGCTTTGCAGGAGTTCCAGATGCAGGTCTGTCATCAGTGACAGCGTCCCCTTGTTCATCTGCAGGTGCCCCTGCTCTATGACGCCCTCCTCACGCATCATGGTACACAGGTTCTCGAGCCACATCGCCTCGCGGTCGCGCTCGTCAGCATCGTCGCTGAAGCGGCTCACATATTCCTCCCGGACGCGGTCGGCATCACAACCATAGGCGCGCAACGTATCTTCCAGCTGCCACATGTACAGCAGATACTCTGCGATATTCGTATCTCTCAGTTCTCGTGCTATCTTCATTTTTTCAACTATATCAACTAATAGAGCGTCAGTCCCAACAGTGTTGACAGCAGACCAAGCACGGACACGATCATCACAATGGAGCCAATAATACGATTAATCATCTCAATGCGACTCAAATCAAAGGTCGTGCGCAGCTTATCTACGACATACGTGAGGCCGCACCACCACACCATCGCCCCAAGGAAGATGGAGATGTAGCCCAGTATCTGCTGCCCCACATGTTCGGGCACGACGAAGGTGAAGCGGGCAAAGAGGGCGATGAAGAGGAAGATAATCAGCGGATTGCTGAAGGTGACAAGGAAACCCGTAAAGCAGTTCTGCGTCAGGGTGCCACGGTTCTTGGAGGGCTGCCGCAACTGGGGCTTCGTGTGGAAGGTGTACCAGCCGAAGGCAAACAGCAGCACGCTGCCCACCAGCTGCAGGATGTACATCGTGCGGGGATTCTCGATGAACTCGATAACAAAGCTCATGCCCACACCCGTCATCAACGCATAGATGATGTCGCTCAACGCAGCGCCCAGTCCTGTGACCAGACCGAACCAACGTCCTTTGTTCAACGTGCGCTGGATGGTCAGCACACCAACAGGCCCCATAGGGGCACTGGCCACGATGCCTATCAGAAGGCCCTTGACCGTTAAATCCAGTAATGTTACGTTCTCAAACCACATAATATGGGTGCAAAGTTCGCTTTTTTCTGCGAGAAAGCGAAGGAAAAGGGGCGGAAAAGTACACTTTTACATTGAAAACAGCACTTTTCATCTACTTTTCTTCGCCCGAACGCAAACTTTACCTATCTTTGGCACTTGAAACTGACAAAAACCATCATATAAAAGTTTTATGGACAAGAAACCTTATGTCATTGGCCTCGATTTGGGAGGCACCAACTCTGAGTTTGGCATCGTTGACCAGAATGCCAATATCATCGCCTCCACCCGCGTGAAAACCGCCGGCTACGGTGATGTGAACCAATACGTGGACGACTGTGTGGCAGCGCTGCGCCCCATCATCGAGAAGGTGGGCGGCATCGAGAAGATTCATGCCATGGGCATTGGAGCCCCCAACGGCAACTACTATACCGGCTGCATCGAGTTTGCTCCGAACCTTCCATGGAAGGGCAATATCCCTTTGGCACAGATGTTCAGCGAGCGCCTGGGTATTCCCGTACGCCTGACCAACGATGCCAATGCTGCCGCCATGGGCGAGATGCAGTATGGTGTAGCTAAAGGTATGCAGAACTTCATCATGATTACTTTGGGCACGGGCGTCGGCAGCGGCATCGTGTGCAACGGACAGATGGTGCTGGGGTGCGACGGCATGGCCGGTGAGCTGGGCCATGTCATCGTGGAGAAAGATGGCCGCCAATGCGGCTGCGGCCGTAAAGGATGCTTGGAATGCTACTGCTCAGCCACTGGCATTGCACGCACGGCACGTGAGATTGTGGAGAAGACAGACAAGCCCACCATCCTACGCGACATTCCACGCGACCAGATTGACGGTCTCGCCATCACACAGGCAGCCCGCAATGGCGATGCCGTGGCACTTGAGATCTTCGAATACACAGGACGCATCCTGGGTGAGGCCTGCGCCAACTTTGCCGCCTTCTCATCCCCTGAAGCATTTGTATTCTTCGGTGGCCTCAGCAAGGCAGGCGACCTCATCATGAATCCCATCAAGAAAGCCTATGAGGAGAATGTCCTCCAAATTTACAAAGGCAAAGCTAAACTGCTTGTCAGCGAGTTGGATGGTGCCGGTGCGGCCGTGCTCGGCGCCAGTGCACTGGGATGGGAGGTAAAATGAAGAGCCCCCTATCGTCCCCCGGTGGGGGACAAACTAACTTCAATTGTTTATATTATGGAAACAAATTGCAATAATAATCAGTTATGCCCCCCGCCGGGGGGCCACGGGGGGCTAATCGCTAGATTCCTCGACTATGTTTCCTACGACACCCAGTCCTCTGAAGAGGGGGAGGGGTGCCCGAGTACACCGAAACAACTCATCTTCGCACGCCATCTGGCAGATACCCTGGAAGAAATGGGACTGGAGGACGTGACCATGGATGAGCAGGGCTATATCTATGCCACACTACCCTCCAACATCCCCGCCGAGGTGCCCACCGTAGGGTTCATTGCACACTACGACACCAGCCCCGACTGCTCGGGTGCCGACATACACCCCCGCATCGTTGAGAACTACGACGGCGGTGACATCATCCTCGATGCCGTTGAAGGCATCGTCACCTCTCCCAAGTTGTTCCCTGAGATGCTGGACCATGTGGGCGAAGACCTCATCGTCACCGACGGCCACACACTCCTCGGCGCCGATGACAAGGCCGGCATCGCAGAGATTGTGGAAGCAATGGCCTATCTGATGGAACACCATGAGATTCCGCACGGACGCATCCGCATCGCCTTCAACCCCGATGAGGAGATCGGTGCTGGCGCACACCTCTTCGACGTGGAGAAATTTGGTGCCGACTGGGCCTACACAATGGACGGATCCGAGGTGGGCGAACTGGAATATGAGAATTTCAACGCCGCCGGTGCCACCATTCATATCAAGGGCCTCAACGTACATCCTGGCTATGCCAAGGATAAGATGCGCAATGCCTGCCTCATCGCGGCAGAGTTTGCACAGGCCATGCCTGCCGACGAGGTGCCGGAGCGCACCGAAGGCTACGAAGGGTTCTATCATCTCACCGGCATCAAAGCCACCGTGGAAGAAGCCACGCTCTCCTATATCATTCGCGACCACGACCGCCAGCGCTTCGAGGAACGCAAGAATCGCGTGGCTGACCTGGCAGCCATCTTCGAGGAGCGTTATGGTGAGGGCATCGTGACCGCAGACATCCGTGACCAGTACTACAACATGCGTCAGCAGCTCGAAGGCAAGGACCATATCATTGACATCGCCCGCCGTGCCATCGAGGAGGCTGGCATGGAATGTAAGGTGAAGGCCATCCGCGGCGGCACCGACGGTGCACAGCTCAGCTTCAAGGGCCTTCCCTGCCCCAACATCTTTGCCGGAGGACTCAACTTCCACGGTCGTCATGAGTTCGTGCCCATCCAGTCGATGCAGAAGGCGATGCAGACCGTTGTCAATATCTGCCGCATCGTAGCGGAATGAGACCGTCACCCCATCCATGGCAACCTCACACAAGTCCATCCGCATAGCTTTCATCGGCCTTGGCAGCCGAGGTCTCAAGACCCTGTCCCTGATGCTCCCCCTGGAGGGCGTCGAGGTGGCGGCGCTTTGTGACCTCGCCCACGCCAACGTCGAGGACGCCTGGCAGCTCGTAGCAGACCACGACGTGCTGGTCTGTGAGGGGCGTGAAGCCTACAAGGAGGTATGCCGAAGCGAGGGCATCGACCTCGTGTATATCTGCAGCGACTGGACATCGCACACGCCCATCGCCGTGGAAGCCATGCGCGCCGGCAAGCATGTGGCTGTCGAGGTGCCAGCAGCTCTGACGCTCGCTGACATCCGTCTGCTACAGGACACCGCACGCCAGACGGGCCGTCTTTGCTTCATGCTGGAAAACGTATGCTTCGAGCAGCAGGTCCTTGAGGCCATCGCCGCCATCCGCCGCGGAGAGATAGGCGAAGTGGTACACGCTGAAGGCTGCTACTACCACCATCTCGACGACCGCTGGTCACCATGGCGACTGGACATCAACCGCCGTCAGCGCGGTGACCTCTACCCCACCCATGAGCTGGGGCCTATCTGTCAAGCGCTGGACATCGGCCGCACGGACCGCCTGGAGACACTTGTATGCATGGACTCCACTCCACTGTCTGGGCCACGAGTCTATGAGTCAGCGATGGGCACGACGGCTGCAGACTTCCAGAACGGCGACCACACCACAACGCTCATCCGCACTGCACGCGGGCGTACCATCCTTTTAAAACACGATGTCATCACACGTCAGCCTTACGAACGGCAATTGACATTCATCGGCAGCGAGGGGCGCATCACGCTCAACGACATGGGCCGCGCCTCACATGAAGCGATGACCATCGCCATGAACCGCCACCTCATCGACTGCCTGCGTTTGGGCCACACGCCCGCTATCAGCGCTGCGGACATGGCCACATGGTGCGCAGCCATCCCGCTCTCCCAAGAGAGCATCGCACGCGGCTTCGCGCCCGTGGCCTTCCCCGACTTCTACGTCTGACAGTTCCCACCCCTCCCCTTTGCGACAGAATGACCTCTCCACCGCGACAAAGTGTCCGCTATAGCGACAATTTGTCGTGATAATGAGTTGGTTAGCTTATTCTTTTGGCAGACGCCCCACTTTGGCACACTCATTGCCTTATCAAAGGTGTAACGCTGAAGCGAAAGCCGAGGCACAAGAAAGAATTTAAGTTTAACCATTAAAATTATAGGAGGTTTTAACTATGTTACCCGTAATGTTTAAGAACAGTTGGTTCCCCACAGTATTCGATGATTTCTTCAACACCGATATCGTTCCAAGCGCTCCGCGCACAGCACCCGCTGTCAATGTCAAAGCCGATGAAAACGCGTACACCATGGAGGTGGCAGCTCCTGGTCTGAAGAAAGAGTTCTGCCGCATCAGCATCAACGATGAAGGCAACCTGAACATCGCCATTGAGAACAAGTTCGAACACAAGGAGGAGGACAAGAAAGAGCACTATCTCCGCCGCGAGTTCTCCTACACCAACTACCAGCAGTCATACTCGCTGCCGGAGGATGTCGATAAGAACGGCATCAGCGCCAAAGTCGAGGACGGCGTCCTCACCCTCGTCCTGCCGAAGGTCAAGAAAGAGGAAGTCAAGGTTTCCCGACACATCGACATCGCATAAAGCATAGCTACATTTGAAAGAAAAGGGCTTCCCCCAGCGGGGAAGCCCTTTATTCATGCAGTGGTGGCGTTGCGCCAGAAGCGGGAGGTGATGTCGCAGAAGGTGCCGTCGTCGGCCTGCTTGTAGAGGCGCTGGTTGGTAGTGGGGCTGTTCAGTGGACCGAGATGGCGGATGTAAGGGCCGACCTTGATGTAGTCGAAGTCGGTCTTGCAGACCTTTGCGGGGATGCGCAGTCGGCCACTGTACCACGCCACATGGTACTGGGGATGGTTCTCATGGATATACTGTGCCAGCTGGTTGACGGCCATAGGGTCGCCGTCACCGCCCATGAGGGCGATGCAGGTGATGTTACGACCGTAGCGCAGGACGAAATCGTCGATGGCCGAGGGGTCCAACGTGACACCCACATCTTCCCAGAGATAATGGCTGTGGCAGCCGGGGCAGCGGCAAGGGCACCCGGAGATGTTGACGGCCAGCGTCACCTCGTCGGGGATTTCCTGAAAAACAATACCGGTGTTGACGTACTTGAGCATTTTTTCGTTTAACGGTTAGCGGTTAGCGTTTAACGTTTAACAATCATTTTTTCGCGGCGGCGTAGTAGCGGCGTGCGGCTTCTTCCTGGCGAGCCTGCGAGAAGTTGCTGATACGCTTGAGATAACCGATGATGCGGGTCATGTAATCGACGTTCTTGGAGTGGCAGTGGGGGCACTCCTTCAGGTAGCGTTTGTCGATATGTCCACAGTCGTTGCACACGGTGTTGGGAATGTTGAAGGTGAAGTAGTTGCAGCCCTCCTTGGCGGCGACCTTCAGGAGCTGCAGGTACTGCTGTTTCGAAAGATGCTCCTCCAGGTTCATGTGCAGCGCGGAGCCGCCAGTGAGGTGCTCAATGTAGGGGGCGCCGTGGAGCTTGAACTTGTCGATGATGGAGAGGGAGTCGTCCTCGACGACATAGAAGTAGCTGTTGTAGCAGTCGCGCGGCACGAAGTAGCCGTCCTCGCGGTCCCA
>CAMVUB010000053.1 GCA_947170495.1 uncultured Prevotellaceae bacterium | reverse complement strand
CTCCAGCCTGCGCCGTCCATCATGAAGAAATAATAAGTGTTTGACTACAGGCCGACGCACGGAAAGCAATCGTGCCGCATTCTTGTCGGAACCAGAACCGTGAGTAGGCAGCAGACGCCCGGGGCGCGTGTTGCAGAGGCGGTAAACGCCCCGTGCATCGTTCAGCGTCGCCTCGTGGTGCCATCCTTGTTGCGAGCCGGAAATGGAATACTCCCTTCCGCTATATGAAACTACTATGCCTTCCGAAGTCTCCACTTCGGCTTTCATCGCATCGCCCCTGCAGCCCATCAGGGCCGTCAGGAATACAATCAGTATGGGCAACAGTCGTTTCATTCGGCTTCCTCAGCCTTCTCTACCAACCGCTTTCCCAGTTCGTAGGCGTTCTGCAGGTCGATGTTGTAATGCTCGTCGCGATAGCGGCGCTTGTCCTCTTCGCTGAAGAGGTTGAAGTCGTAGCGCGAGTAGTCGTTGAACTGATAGGTGTTGCAGGCGTAGAGCGTCTCGGAATAACCGAAGATGTCGGCCATCACCTTCGTGTTCTCCTCCAGGAGCGTAGGATAGTTAATCTGCTTCATGTAGTCTTCGGGGCAGTTCATGGTGAAGATCATGGCAGTGGGGATGACCTTGTTGCGCAACGTAATGTGCTTGCCGTTCTCGTAGAGGTATGTGCCGACGGGGAAGCAGAGGCGCTCTATGAACGAGCGCAGCTCGCCCGTAGGATAGCTGTAATAGACAGGCGAGCCGAGCACGATGACGTCAGCCTCGCGGCAACGCTCCAGCACTGGGCGCAGGTCGTCCTTCAGCGCGCACACGCCATTGCACTTCGAATTCTTCAGTTTGCAGGCGAAGCAACTCTTGCAGCCTTTGAAGTCGATGTCGTAGAGGTGGACCATTTCACATTCGGCTCCCATCTCCTGAGCCCCGCGCATGGCGCTCTGAAGCATGTCAGCCGTATTCTTGTTCTTACGCGGACTGCCATTCACGAAGATGGCCTTCATCTGTTTCTTTTCCATATACTGAGAATGTCGTTGAGTGGTTTTGTCGCCGCAAAGGTAGTCATTTTTTCTGATTCTCTCGTTCTTTCAGGTTAAAAAATCGCTGATGAAAGGCCTTGTGAATATAAGTCAAGCAGTATTCCTTATTCAACTTTTGTTAAATAATTGAGCTTCTGGCTTCATTTTTGATTGTTTTTTGCTACTTTTGCACACGCTTTAAGTTGTATTCATACAAATATCCCTCAAAGACTATGATAGAACAAGGAAAATTCAGACACACCTATACATCAACGGCATCGGACATCACGCCGCTGTATCGTCTGACACCCAATGCGTTGCTGATGTACTTCCAGGACAGCTTCGCCCGGCTGATGACCATCCACGGCCTTGCCGCCTTCGACATCGTCAAGCAGCGCCGCATGTGGGTCATCACAGAAGTGCAGATGGACGTGCAACCCACCGTCACCTTCTGGTCGGAGGACTTCACCGTGGAGCTGTGGGTCAGCGAGCTGACATCGTTGCGCATCTACTGCGATTTCCGCATCGTTCGCGCCGACAACGGAGCGTTGATAGCCTCCGGCACCAGCCAGTGGAACATCCTCAACCTCGACACCAAGCGGTTGGAGACGACAGACTTCATGGCCGACCGTCTGACGGTCGTGCCGGAGCTGATGACCGCCAGCCACAAGAAAGTGCGGTTCCCGAAGCCACAGACCGTAGATCTGCAGATGGAACACCGTGCCACGCGCCTCGACCTCGATTTCAACTTCCACGTCAGCAACCGCAGCTACGTCAGCATCGCCCTGCTGACCATGCCCGAGGATGTCCTTGCCACCCAGGCCCTCTCCTCCCTCACCGTCCACTGGCTCCACGAGACCTATCTCGACGACCTCCTCACATGCAACATGTCGCACACCGAGGATGGCAGCTACCTCCACACCCTCACCAACGCCGACGGCGTTGTTGTCTGCGAGCTCATGAGCCGTTGGCAGCCGCAGCCCCACACCGCTGATGTCAGCGAGGTACTTGACAGGAATCTGTAAGATTACTCGCCACCGATGCCAAGCGTGAGTATTTTCGACGAAGTCAGCCCTGCAGGGTTCGGAGAGGGGGAGTATAGTCCCTAAGCGTACACTCTATAGTGTCTGCGCGTAGTCTCTATAGAGGGTAAGGCGAGGGAGTAGTAGTGTCTTACAACTGGTCGCTGCGCTCAAAATTAAAAAAAACATAACTGAACTTTCGGATGTGTTTTTTATTGATCAAGAATTAGAGAATTAGAGAATTTACTAGCTTTTGCAAAGCAAAAGACATTCTATTCATTCTCATCAATTCATAAGACAGCGTATTGCATATTGAGAAAAATTCTCCAATTCTCTAATTCTTGATAGAAATATATTACTTGACAGACAACAAGTTGTTTACATCCGAAACTTGAAAACCATAACCTTAACGAGAGCCTTAACTTTAACCATAACCCTGACCATAACCTTAACCTCAAACGGGAGGGAGGAGGGGGATGTAATTTGTTTCCACTCACCTCAATATTATTTGGAGTGTGGTGCGGGGGCGATGCAGCATGGTGTGAATTTTCGGGGGGTGTGGGGTACGAAAAAAACTGTCATCTGTTGACAACTGTTTACAGAATGATATGGACAAAACGGCATGAGCCCTACATGGACAGTATGATGATGAAGGCGGGGGTGAAGTGCATCTCTAAAAAAGTGCAGTTTCTGATAGTTTTTTTCAAGGATACTTGTGTGAATGAATCATTCATATTACCTTTGCACTGCAAAAATAGTCGAACATGCGACAATATTTGCAGTATAATAAATGTAATACTATGATTATCAAAAGGGAAAGTTACATTAAAGAGCTGCTTGAGAAGCGTTGGAACGGTAAGGTGAAGATCATTACCGGTATCCGTCGCTGCGGCAAATCGTTCCTGCTGTCAACCCTTTACAAGGAGTACCTGAAAGCCGAAGGAGTGGCAGAGGATTGTTTTGTGGAGATTGCGCTGGATAAGCGTGCCTACTTGAAATACAGGAACCCCAACCTGTTATACGACTATGTCCTCAGTCGCACTCAGGATATGGCGAAGCGCTACTACGTGTTTATAGACGAGATACAGCTGTCGTTCAAGGTGAAGACCCCCGACGTGGATGAGAGCCAGGTAGCAGAGGAAGAACGGGATATGCTATATGTCACTTTCTACGACATCCTGAACGACCTGATGGGACGTAGCAATTTAGACCTTTACGTCACCGGCTCGAATTCGAAGATGCTCTCGAAGGATATCGTGACCAATTTCCGCGACCGCGGGTCGGAGATCAAAGTCTATCCGTTGTCGTTCAAGGAGTATTACCCCGTTTCAGGCCTCGAAAAAGCAGATGCGCTGGAGGAGTACATCACCTATGGCGGGATGCCATTGGCGGTGCTGGAGGAGAATGAGTTGGAGAAACGAAAATATCTTAAGGGACTACACAAGCGGGTGTATATCAAAGACATTGTGGAACGCTACAAGCTGAAGGACGATGAAGTGCTGGAGGCGCTGATAGATGCCTTGTACTCCGCTGTTGGCTCGCTGTCCAATCCCCATAATATGGCCAATGCAGCAGGGTCACTGATGAAGCGCAGCACTTCGGATCACACCATCAAGAACTATCTGGATTATCTGGAGGATGCCTATCTGTTTGCGAGTGCCAAGCGGTACGATGTGAAGGGTAAGCGCTATTTCGAGAACATCCAGAAGTACTATGCGATGGACACAGGCCTGCGTAACGCTAAATTGAATTTCCGCCAGCAGGAGAAATCGCATTTGATGGAGAACATGATCTTCATCGAGTTACTGCGCAGGGGCTACAGCGTGGACGTGGGCATAGTTGAGGTGACTATCATGAAGGATGGCAAAAAGCAACAGTCACAGTACGAAATTGACTTCATCGTCAACACGGGGCACGAAAGGCTTTACATCCAGTCAGCTTTGAATGTGGACACCGAAGCAAAGCGTAATCAGGAGACATTCTCGCTAAAGAACTCCGGTGACTTCTTCCGCAAGATAGTGATTGTAGAAGGCAACACGAAGCCTTGGACTGACGAGAACGGCATCATGTTTATAGGAGTTATTCCGTTCCTGTTGGAAGAAGCAATGTTGTTTTGAAAAACTGTAATCTGTGGACAACTGTGGACATTTTGTAAGTAGTTTGTTGATATAATGATAGCGGCACCCGATTCTTGCGAAGGGGTGCCGCTGGTGCATAGTTTTATTTTTGTCGAAAACATTACGAACCCTACGCACGCGGCTGTGTAGTTCTGCCTGTGGAGTATTTGTTTACGCTTGTGGTTCAGCAACCATCATGGGTTCCAGGTCATAAGTGGGATTCTCTTGATACCTTCATCATTCTTGCCTTAATTAATTGAGATGAAGTGGGTTGCATAATATCAAACCTACACTAAACCAGCATGGAACCAGCATGGAACCAGCATGGCCTTTGAAACGTCTCGACGGATACGTACCTCACTGCCTTGGGTGTTCCACCACGGTGGTCCAGTTGGAAGACCACGGTCTTACGGGCTGAAGACCGCGGTCTTCAAGCCGAAAGAGTGCGGTCTTCAGGCGTGTTCCATGCATGGAACTCGCTGGAGGGACGCGTCGTGATGGCTGTTACGACGCGTCGTAAAGGGCGGAGGGACGCGTCGTGAATGGACGGGGGATTAGAAGTCGAATTCGAGGCAGAAGCGGACGCCGTGCTTCTTGACGCCGGGGAAGTTGTGGTAGTTAATGCGATAGACGTAGTCGATGCGGATAATCTTGAGGATATTGTGCAGGCCTACGCTGAGCTCCATGTAGGGGACATTGCCCATCTGATGGACGATGGGTTCGCCGTTACGCGTGGGGAACTCGAAGAGGTCGTGGTCGCCGGGGTGAAGGGCGGGGTTGTTCTTGTCGGAGAGGTAGCCGTAGAGGGCCTTGAAGCCGATGACCTCGCGCAGCTTGAGCTTCTTGAGCAGGGGGATGCGGTTGAGGAGCTTGCCGGAGAGGTCCCACTCGACCATCAGGGAGGCGTAGCGGTCGTTGATGAACTCCATGTTGTTGATCATGCAGAACATATCACGCGTGATGATATAGGAGTTGTTGGCAACGGGCATGAGCAGCAGGGGGAAGGGCACGCGGTTCCACTGCACGGCGCCACGCAGGTTGATGTTGATCTTGCCGTAGGAGTTGAGCCAGATGCGTTTGTAGGCGGTGATCTCAGTGACGTTATAATTGTAGTCGCAGCCGAGGACACCACGGATGCCGGTGGTATGGGCGAGGGTGAAGACGGGGTTGTTGTGGTTGACGTAGTGGCGACGCTGCTTGGAGTTGACGACTTCCTCGCCGGGTGCCCAGCGGACAGAGAACATGAGGTCGGAGGTGTAGAGGTTATCGACCATCTCGCCGTCGAGGCGGCGGTAGAAGAGGTCGCCGCAGGGGGTGATGCGGGCGTGCTTGGCCTGTAGCTTGAAGTCGATATGGGTGTTGGTCTCGTACTCGTAGCGCAGGAGGTAGTGGCGCTGGAACATCATGTGGCGCACGTCCTGTGTCTTGAAGCTGGTCCATACGTTGTCCTTGTCGCGCCCGTGCTGCCACATCATATCCGCGGGGCTGAAGACGTCCTGCTGGAACTGCGCCGTGATGCTGTGGCGGGGGAACTCGTGGGGCGACTGTTCCTTGCGGAGGAACGAGTACTCGATCTCGCCCATGCCATACCAGTTGCGGCTGCGGGTGCCGTAGGCGGCATAGCCCTTGAAGAAGAAACGAGGGAAGAGCTTGGCGGTACTCTGGATGCCGAGGCGGAAGCGGGCGCCGTCGATGAAATTGTTGGAGTACATGGACATGACGGGACCAATGTCTATCTTGCTCTCATTGGTATGGCGCGAGGTCTCGAAGTAGTTGTTGATGATGGCGCGGATGGCATAGAGGACGACGCCGGCGCCCCGCAACTGCTGTACGGATTCCATCATGTTCGCCAGCTGCCTCTCAGCGCGCGAGAGGGTATCCACGCGGTGCTGCGCCCAGAACGCGGGGTCGTCGATCTTTGCGGTGCCCTCGCGCAACTTGTCGCTCTTGCGGAAGGCCTCGTCGGGGATGGAGTCGGTGGTGATGGAGGTGTAGTTGGTGGCGCGGTGTACGAAGACAGCGCGATGGCCCTTGATGATACCGAGCTCGGCGAAGAGGTCGTCGGTCTGCAGCACGCGCTGGCCGTTGGGGAGGTCAGTGAAGCGCTGCTCGATGGAGAGCTCGTTGACGTAGTTGACGCTGGAGCGCAGCGGCAGGTGCAGGAGGCCCTTGTGGACGCGGTAGGTGCTGTCGTTGAGAATCCAGAGGCGGCCGCTGAAGCCAAAGTCCTGCGGGTTCTGTGGCACGAAGCTGAGCTGGATGCACGCTTTGTTATCGACCTCCACGGTGTCCTCGATGAAGAACTGGAAGAAGGAGATGGCGGCACGCGAGGACAAGGGGCTGGTGAAGCGGCGCTCGAGGAAGTTGATGACGTCGTCGTAGATGTTGATGTCGGTGAAGATGCTGGCAATCACGGTGTTGACCTCGTCGCCGATGGGCAGCAGGTCAGTGACACCCTCGCTGTTGGTGCCCAGGACGTAGTTGCGCTCCATCTCGGGTTCGCGCCGCCAGAGGTGGTGCGTGACCGTCTCCATATAGTGTACGGGCAGGATGTACTTGTCCGTCTGCGGGCAGTATTCCACCTGCTGCTTGAGCAGGTCGCGCTGCAACAGTTTCATGGAGTCGGCCTTCTCCTGCGAGATGTTGTCGAAGCCGGTGGTGATGCGCTGATAGCGGTAGTAACTGACGTAGTCGTTCTGCTCCAGCGAGTGGCTGGCCTTGGCGTCGATGACCTTGCGCATCAGCTCCACGGCGGGGTTGCCCTTGCGCTTGTAGCGCTGCTTCTTGGGCTTCACCTCCACCTCCTTCAGGTTCCGCTCCACATAGACGGTCTTCTGAGCAAGGAGGGGACTACAGAACAAAAACAACGCCAGAAAGAAAAGAAAAGTCCTCCCCTGTCCTTCTCCTAAAATGGAAAGGATTATATTCTTTATACAGGGTATCAGACTTCTCATTTCTAACGGTATATACTCCCCTCCCTCGTTAGGGAGGGGTTGGGGGGTGAGTCCTTTAGCAGGCTTTGAAACTCATGTCGAGACCTTTCACGCTGTGTGTGAGGGCACCGACGGAGATGAAATCCACACCGCATTCTGCGTAGTCGCGCAGCGTGTCGAAGGTGATGCCGCCGCTGGACTCGGTCTCGAAGCGACCGGCGATGAGCTCTACGGCTTTCTTGGTGTCGGCAGGTGTGAAGTTGTCGAGCATAATGCGATCCACACCGCCCATGGCGAGCACGCGGTTGAGCTCGTCGAAGTTGCGGACTTCGATCTCTATCTTCAAGTCCTTGCCCTTGGCCTTGAGGTACTCATGACAACGGTTGATGGCATTCTCGATGCCGCCAGCGAAATCGACGTGGTTGTCCTTGAGGAGGATCATGTCGAAGAGGCCGATGCGATGGTTCACGCCACCGCCAATCTTCACGGCAGCCTTCTCCAGCATACGCATACCGGGTGTGGTCTTGCGAGTGTCGAGGACGCGTGTCTTGGTGCCTTCCAGGCGCTTCACATACTTGTTGGTCATCGTGGCGATGCCGGACATGCGTTGCATGATGTTGAGCATCAGACGCTCGGTCTGCAGCAGGCTCTGCACACGACCCGTGACAATCATGGCGATGTCGCCGGGCTTCACGTGGGCGCCATCCTGGATGAACACTTCCACCTGCATCTCAGGGTCGAAGCGATGGAACACTTCCTTGGCCACCTCGATGCCGGCCAGGATGCCTTCTTCTTTGATGAGCAGCTTGCTCTTGCCCATCGCGTCGGCAGGGATACAACACAAAGTAGTGTGGTCGCCATCACCGATATCCTCGGCAAAGGCCAGGTCAATCAAACGATCTTCTAATTCCTTGACGGACAATAAAACTTTTTCCATATCTAAAAAATAATAATTATTCAAACCGCATCACTTGTGCCGGGTGAATCCTTGACACCAGATGGCTGGGCACGATGAGCACCAGGAGCGTGATCAGCAGCGTGGCGACATTCAATGCAAGTATCAGCCACCACGAGAACTGTATGGGAACGGTATCAACATAATAGGTGGCCGGGTCGAGGTGTATGAGCCCGAACTGCCACTGCAACCACGAGAGTCCGATGCCGAGGACGTTGCCCCACAAGAGCCCCTGCCCTACCAGCATGGCGGCAAAGGACAGGAAGATGCGACGCACCTGGTGGTCGGCGGCACCCAAGGATTTCATCACTGCGATGAAATTTGTGCGTTCCAGGATGATGATGAGCAGGCCGGCTGTCATCGTGAACAGGCTGAGACCTATCATCAGCAGCAGGATGACATAGACATTGGTGTCCAAGAGCTTCAACCACGAGAAGAGGCCCGGGTACAACTCCATAATGCTGTGGGTGCTGTAGGTGTTGCCGTCGGCATCGGAGGTGCGGTTCATTACTTGTCGCACCGTGTTGGTAGCTGCCTCGATTCCGTTGAAGTCCTGGACAAAGAGCTCTGCCCCTGCACACTGGTCGCTGCGCCATTCGTTCAGGCGCTGTGTGGTGACCAAGTCGGTAAATACCAGGTGGTTATCAAATTCGCTCAGATGGGTTTCATACACGCCCGCCACGAGGAAACGACGCGCCTTCACATCGTCGGAGAAGAAATACGCGAACACCTTGTCGCCAGCATGGAGGCGTAGCTCTCGGGCCATAGAGGCCGAGATGAGGATCTCGTTGCTCGCCTCCTTGGAGGAGAAACGCGGCAGGCGCCCCTCGCGCAGATGCGAGGCCAGGAACGTGGTGTCATACTCCTCGGCAGCGCCACGCAGAATGACGCCCTTGAAGGTGAGGTCGGTCTTCAGCATGCCTGTCTTGGTGGCAAAGCGCTGCACATGGGTGATGCCAGGCATTGCGCCCAGGCGATGCAGCAGCGAGGCGCCCACCTGTATGGGCTGCGCCTCGGAGGTGTAAAGGCTGCGATAGTTGATGACCTCCACACACCCGCCAAAGCCAATGACCTTCTGACGGATCTCCCCCTTGAAGCCCAAGATGATTCCCACGGAGAGAATCATCACGGCCAGTCCCACGGCGACACCCCACATGGCAATCTGCACCGCTGGCCGCGACAAGCGACGGCCTTCCTCGCGGTGTCCGTATAAGCGGCGGGCTATGGAATATTCAAAAGACAAGCTTTGCTGAACGTTTATGGTTTATGGATTATGGTTTATGGTTTATAGGGCAAATCCCTCAACCATAAACCCTCAACCCTAATCCTTGCGACCGGGGTAGGCTTCGAGGGCTTTGCTGAGGACGAAGAGGGCGCGCATGAGGTCGGGTTTCTTCAGGACGTAAGCCAGGCGCACTTCATTGCGCCCTAGGCCGGGCGTCGTGTAGAAACCAGCTGCAGGCGCCATCATGACGGTCTCGCCCTCGTAGTTGAAATCGCGCAAGCACCAGGCGCAGAAGTCCTCGGCATCCTCCACGGGCAACTTTGCCACCGTGTAGAACGCGCCCATAGGAATGGGACTATAGACGCCGGGGATGCGGTTCAAGCCGTCGATCAGGCATTTACGGCGCTCTACATATTCGTCATAGACCTCACGGGAGTATTCCTCGCCCTCGTCGAGCGAAGCCTCCGCCGCAATCTGACCGATGAGCGGGGGTGACAGACGGGCCTGACAGAACTTCATCACGGCCTTTCGAACCTCCTCGTTCTTCGTGATCAAGGCGCCGATGCGGATACCGCACTCGCTGTAGCGCTTCGAGACGGAGTCGATGAGCACCACATTCTGCTCGATGCCTTCGAGGTGACAGGCTGAGATGTAGGGGGAGCCGGTGTAGATGAACTCGCGATATACCTCATCGGAGAAGAGGTAGAGATCGTACTTCTTCACGAGGTCACGAATCTGGTTCATCTCGCGACGCGTGTAGAGATAACCCGTCGGGTTGTTAGGATTACATATAAGTATCGCGCGCGTGCGCTCGTTGATTAGCTCCTCAAACTTCTCCACCTTGGGCAGCGAGAAGCCCTCCTCGATGGTTGTTGTGACGGTGCGGATGACGGCTCCAGCCGAGATGGCAAAAGCCATGTAGTTGGCATAGGCAGGCTCGGGCACGATGATCTCATCGCCGGGGTTGAGGCATGAGAGGAAGGCGAAGAGCACCGCCTCGGAGCCACCGCTGGTGATGATGATGTCGTCAGGGGTCACATCGATGTTGTACTTGGCATAGTAGCTTACCAGCTTCTGACGATAGCTGAGATAGCCCTGCGAGGGGGAATACTCCAGGATCGTGCGATCGATGTTCCGGATGGCATTGATGGCCGCAGGGGGCGTGGGCAGGTCGGGCTGACCGATATTCAGATGATAGACATGTATTCCGCGCTGTTTGGCGGCGTTGGCGAGGGGTGCCAGCTTGCGAATCGGCGAGGCCGGCATCTCGAAACCACGGACTGATATTTTTGGCATACGGGGCAGTATTTCTATTTCTTCCTCAAAATTTTGCGCAAAATTACTATTTCTTGGTTAAGAACCCAAGAAAGGAGGGCAAGAAAATGCATGTTAAGCACGATTTAAGCATTTTTTACGTTTCTTTTTGCCAAAACACTTGCTTTGCTCAGACTTTTTGGCTTAATTTGCGATGTGATTGTTCAATCTAAAATCATTTACCTATGGAAGTAAGCAAGCTTTCAGGACTGAAACGTGAAGATTTTCAGTCCACTATACAAGGAAAGCAGACCGATTTGTTCACGCTCGTCAACAAGAGCGGAAATGAAGTTTGTATCACCAATTACGGTGGCGCACTCGTAGCTATCATGGTTCCAGACAAAAATGGAAAGATAGCCAATGTCATTCAAGGGCACGACACCATCAAGGGTGTTGTAGAAAGTCCGGAGCCGTTCCTCTCCACACTCATAGGGCGCTACGGCAACCGCATCTGCAAAGGCAAGTTCACCCTCGACGGCAAGGAGTACAGCCTCGCTATCAACAACGGTCCCAACCACTTGCACGGCGGTCCCACAGGCTACCACGCCCGCGTCTGGGATGCAGAGCAGAAGGACGCGCAGACGCTTTCCCTCCATTATCTCTCGCCGGACGGAGAGGAAGGTTTCCCCGGCAACCTCGACATCACGGTCATCTACCGTTGGACCGACGATAACGAATTGGTTATCGACTACAAGGCCACCACAGACAAGAAGACCATCATCAACCTCACCAACCACGGTTTCTTTTCCATCTCGGGCATTGCCAATCCTACGCCCGATATCATGGACCTGCAGTGCCAGATCAATGCGGACTTCTTCGTACCCATCGACGACACCAGCATCCCAACCGGTGAGATCCGTGCCGTGAAGGGTACGCCCTTCGACTTCACCAAGATGCACGCTGTAGGCGATATGATTGACGCCAACGACGAGCAGACCAAGAACGGTGCCGGCTACGACCACTGCTTCGTGCTCAACAAGCGCCAGCCCGGCGAGCTGAGCTATGCCGCAAAGATCTTCGAGCCCCACACTGGTCGCACGATGGAGGTCTATACGACCGAGCCCGGCGTGCAGGTATATACCGACAACTGGGCCACGGGTTACCCCGGCCAGCACGGCGCCACCTTCCCCCGCCGCTCATCGATCTGTTTCGAGGCACAGCACTTCCCCGACAGCCCTAACCGCCCCTACTTCCCCGGCGTCATTCTGGCTCCCGGCGAGGAGTACACGCAGACCACCATCTACAAGTTCGGCATTGAGAAGTAGCTCCAAGAGAAATCACTTAAATACTTACCAAATAACAAATTATGAGTAATCAACAAAAACAATGGGGCGCTATCATTGCGATGATTGCCCTCTTTGCTATGATTGCCTTTGTGACGAACCTGTGTTCGCCCATGGGTGTCATCGTTAAAAACCAATTCGGTACCACCAACTTCATGGCCATGATTGGTAACTACGGCAACTTCGGCGCCTACCTGATCATGGGTTTCCCAGCTGGAATGATGATTCAGAAGTGGGGCTACAAGAAGACAGCCCTCATTGGCCTGCTGGTGGGTATCACGGGTATCCTCGTGCAATGGCTCTCCGGTTGGGGCGGCATGGCCGTGTATCTCTGCGGCGCCCTCATCTCGGGATGCTGCATGTGCATCCTCAACACCGTTGTGAACCCCATGCTGAACATCCTCGGCGGCGGCGGTAACAAAGGAAACCAGCTCATCCAGACGGGTGGCGTGTTCAACAGCACGGCAGCCGTGGCCGTCTATATCATTATGGGTGCGCTCATCGGTGATGCTGCCAAGGCCAAGATTTCCGACGCTACCCCTGCCCTGATGATTGCATTGGCCATCTTCGTGATTGCCTTCATCGTCATCTTCTTCACCAAGATCGAAGAGCCCCAGCAGCCCGTAGAGAAGAAGGACGGCGAGAAAGATCCTCACAGCGCTTTCTCCTTCCGCCACTTCAACCTCGGCATCCTCGCCATCGGCCTCTACGGTGGTATTGAGATGGGTATCCCTGGTTTCATTCTCCAGTATCTGACAGCAGCCACAGACGCCGCCACCCCCGGTCTCGCTATGGACGCCGGATATGTCGGCACGCTGGGCTCCATCTACTTCCTCTTCATGCTCATCGGTCGTTTCATCGGTGCCAGCGTGGGTGGTAAGGTCAGCACCAAGGCGATGATGACCTTCGTCAGCGGTCTCGCCATCATCCTGCTCTTGGCAGGTATCTATCTTCCCATCACCGTGGCCGTGAGTGTTCCCGGTATCGACTACACGAACATGGCAATCCTGTGGGGCGACGTGCCCGTGGGCATCTTCTGCTTCCTGCTCGTCGGCCTCTGCGCCAGCGTGATGTGGGGTGGCATCTTCAACCTCGCCACGGAAGGCCTCGGCAAATACACCGCCATCGCCTCTGGCGCCTTCATGACAATGGTCGTGGGCTTCGCTATCATGGTGGCCATCCAGGGTCTCGTTGCTGACTGGACAGGCAGCTACCTCATCTCCTACTGGGTACCCCTGCTCTGCGCAGTTTACATTCTCTACTACGCCCTCATCGGTCACAAGAATGTCAACACCGACATTCCTGTGGACTAAGGCCCCCTCCCAGCCTCCCCCAAAGGGGAGGAGTATAATCAGCAAACATTAAATATTCGAATAATAACTATAGACCCAAGCCCCTATTTGGTCTTCCCCCCTTGGGGGGATAAGAGGGGGGCCCTAACAATTATGAAACTTACAATTGAAGATGTTCGCAGCCGCTTCATCAAGCATTTCGATGGCAGCACAGGAAGTGTTTATGCTGCTCCCGGCCGTATCAACCTCATCGGCGAGCACACCGACTATAACAACGGTTTCGTGTTCCCCGGCGCCGTGGAGCAGGGCATGATCGCTGAAATCAAGCCCAATGGCACCCGCAATGTGGATGCTTACAGTATCGACCTGAAGGATCGCGTGCAGTTCTCGCTCGACGACCCCGCAGGCCCCAAGGCAACCTGGGCTCGCTACATCTTCGGCGTATGCCGTGAGATGATGGCCCTGGGCGTTCCCGTGGAAGGCTTCAACGCTGCTTTCGCAGGTGATGTGCCCCTCGGCGCCGGCATGAGCTCCTCCGCTGCATTGGAGAGCTGCTTTGCCTATGGCTTGAACGATCTCTTCGGCGACAACAAGATTGACCGTCTGGAACTGGCTAAGGTTGGCCAGCGCACAGAGCACAAGTACATCGGCGTGAACTGCGGTATCATGGACCAGGCTATCTCCTGCCTCGGTAAGGCTGGCCACCTGATGCGTATGGACTGCCGTAGCGGTGAAGTGGCTTACTTCCCCTGGAACCCGAAGGGCTACAAGCTCGTGCTGGTGAACAGCAACGTGAAGCACGCCCTCGT
>CAMVUB010000052.1 GCA_947170495.1 uncultured Prevotellaceae bacterium | reverse complement strand
GCTTCGACATCAAGCCCACGCAGAGCGCCATCTGTGCCGTGATGCTCTACGACGCTCCCCTCTCGCAGCGCTTCGCTGCCCGCCTGCAGGAAGAAGGCATCTATGTCACTGGCTTCTACTACCCCGTGGTGCCGAAGGGACAGGCCCGCATCCGCGTGCAGATCTCTGCCGGCCACGACCGTACACAGCTCGACAAATGCATCACCGCCTTCATCAAGGTCGGTAAGGAATTGGGAGTGCTGAAGTAATGAAGACGATACTCACGCGTCGCACGATTCGCAAGTATAGCACGCAGGATGTCGAACCTGCTTTGCTGGACCGCCTGCTCACGGAGGCGGCACGCACGCAGACGATGGGCAACCTGCAGCTATACAGCGTCGTGGTCACGCGCAGCGCAGAGGGCAAGGTCGCACTGGCTCCTGCCCACTTCAACCAGCCGATGGTGACGCAGGCCCCTGTGGTGCTGACCGTCTGTGCCGACTTCCGGCGCACCACCACATGGGCCGAGTGCCGACAGGCCACGCCCGGCTACGATAATCTCCTGAGTTTCATGAATGCGGCCACGGACGCCCTGCTCTTCACGCAGACCTTCTGCAACCTGGCTGAGGAGGAGGGATTGGGATTGTGCTACTTAGGCACGACCTTGTATATGCCACAGGCCATCATTGAGGTTTTGCAGCTGCCGCAGCTGGTGTTCCCTGTGGCAACGCTCACGGTGGGCTGGCCAGCCGAAGAGCCTGCGCTGACGGACCGCCTGCCGCTGGAGAGCTTCGTGCACAGCGAGCACTACCACGACCCCACGGCGGCTGACATTGACCGCTTCTATGCCGTCAAGGAGGCTTTGCCGGAGAATCAGGAGTTTGTGCGAATCAATCAGAAAGAAACGCTGGCTCAGGTCTTTACCGACATCCGTTATACCAAGAAGGACAACGAGCTGATGAGCCAAGGCTTCTGGAAGGCGCTCAGGAAACAAGGATTTACAACAAACGGTTGACAGATTTGTCAACCGTTTGTTGTAAGTTCATGTTCGATGGTTTCCACCTGCTTGCGGAGCGCGCTGTCGATAGTGAGGCGCTCGCTGATGACCTGGCAGGAGTGGACGACGGTGGCGTGGCCGCGATGTCCGATGGCCATGCCGATGCGCGTGGTGCTCTGTCGCGTGAGCTTTTGTGCCAGGAACATCGCCACCTGCCGCGCCAGCACGACGGGTGCCTTTCGTGAGCTGGAAAGGATGTCGCTGGTGTCCTGCTCGAAATGATTGCTGGTGAACTCCAAGATGCGCTCTATGGTGACGGGTTGCTGCTTGGCAGCGATGCCTACGGTGCGACTGATGACCTGCTCGGCGAGCGGGAGGGTGATCTCGCTGTTGTTGAAGATGCTGTAGGCCATCAATGAGGTGAGCACGCCTTCCAGGTCGCGGATGCTCTTATCGACGTTCTGGGCAATATAATCCACGACGTCGATTTGGATGTGAAGACCATCGCGGTGGATCTTGTGAAGCAGGATGTTGCGACGCAACTCCACATCGGGGCGCTCCAGTTCTGCCAACAGTCCCCACTTGAAGCGTGTGAGCAGGCGCTCTTCCATGCCCTGCAGCGCCACGGGCGGTCGGTCGCTGGTGAGTATCAGCTGGCAGCCGTTCTGGTGGAGGTGGTTGAAGATGTGGAAGAAGGTCTGTTGCGTGGCTTTGGTGACAAACTCCTGAACATCGTCAATGATGAGCACGTCGATGTTCTGGTAGAAGTGGATGAAGTCGTTTGTCGTGTTCTTGCACACGCTTTCGGTGTATTGCACTTGGAAGAGGTGGGCGCTCACATAGAGAACGCGCAGCTCGGGATGCAGTTCTTTCAGACGAAGTCCGATGGCATTGACCAGGTGTGTCTTGCCTGTGCCGGAGCCGCCGTAGATGAAGAGCGGGTTGAAGGTCGTCTGCTTCGGATTCTGTGCGATGGCCAGTCCCACGGTGCGTGGCAGTTTGTTGGCAGCACCCTCCACGAAGTTGTCGAAGGTGTATTGAGGGTGGAGCTGCGAGTCGAAATCCTGCACGATGCGTGGTGTCTTGATGACGTCCACAGCGTTCTGTGGCTTGGCACTTCCGATGGTGCCGCCTTCCAGATTCATGCTGATGCCGTTGGTGGCATCGGTCGTCACCTTATATATAAGACTCACGCCTGCGCCATAGATATGCTTGAGTACGGCGCTGAGGAGCTTGATGAAATGCTTCTCGATGTACTCGTAGATGAATGGGCTGGGCACACACAGCGTCAGTTCACGCCGTTCCTCGTTGAAGGTGACGGAGTGAATGGGCGCAAACCAAGTGCTGAACTGCTGCTCTTGGAGATTGTTTCGGATCATCCTTAAGCACTCAGTCCACCTCGCATCTGTATGGGTGTGACGGGCTTCCATTCTTTTTGGTAAGTGCATGTGCGCCGTTAAGCGCGAATTGCGGTGCAAAGGTAGTGAATATTTTTCAAACAGCAAAATGATGCTTGTGAAATCTGTATGATGCGCCGATGCATAAATGGCACGTTTTCAATAGCTTTAAGAAACGTTTGTAATTGAATGTTGAAAAATACATTGCATGAGCATAAATCGTTGATATAAAGAATGTTGGGCTTTTGCTTTTGCGAAAAGTCCAACTTCTTCAATGTTGTGTAACTAACACTTATTTCAGTCAGTTACGAGCTTACGATAAAGTCACTTGAAAGAATTTCCTTATTTAGAATAATTCTTAATAAGCGAATTTTTATTGTTCCACAGGTTTCTTCTCTTTTCTACCGAAAACGGAGAAGTGAACATAGCGTTTTGGATTTGCTTTCAGGTCCTCCACGAGCGCCGATGCTCCGTTGACGGTTCTGTTGAGTCCGCTGTAGAGTGTCGTGTCGTTAAGGAGGAGTCCGATGCTGTTGTCCTTGCTGTTCAGGCGCTCGGTGGTCTTGTTGAGGTTGTTCACGGCACCGTCCACTTTCGCCATCGTGCCTTCCAGGTCGATGCGGTTGAGCTTATCGGTCAGCGTCACGATATTCTTGCCTGCTTGGTCGAAGGTTTGTGCCATCTGTGGGATGTCCTTCTCCAGGAGGCGGTTCAAGTCGCGCGAGCTGTTGTCGAGGTTCGCCGTGAGGGCTTCGGCATTCGCCAGGATCTGCTGGATGTTGGGGTCAGACACCACGCGGTTGAGGGTCATGAGCAGCGTATCGACCTTGGACAGTGTGGCTTCCAGCTTGGGGATCATCCCTGCGGCCTTGGCCATCAGGCCGTTGTTGTCGGCTGCGGGGATGGTGTCGCCCACCTGATAGCGCTCTACGGGGCTGTTGCCCATCATCAGGTTCAGCGTGCAGCCGCCCAGCATGGCTTCGTCCAGCGCGGCGATGGTGCCATAGGGTATGCGCATTCCATTCTCCACCGCAATCTTCACGATGACGCCCGTTCCCGGGTTGTTGTAGTCGTAGAAGATGTCCGAGACGATGCCGACGTTGTAGCCGTCTGCATACACGGGGCTGGACTTTGCCAGCGCCTTGGCGTTCTGGAACTTGATGAAATAGGTGTCTTTGTTGCTGAAGATATTGACTCCCTGTAGGAACATGATGATGAAGTACAGGATGGCAATAGCTGTGATGCCGTTGATGGCGATTTGCGCTTCGCGAGGAAGTTTCATTTTATCGTTGCTTTATAGTTCTTGATTGCTTGATAGATGCTCTGTGCGAGCTCGTTGACGCCCTTCTGGCTGAGGAGGTAGGCCTCTTCGGAGGTTGTGGTGATGTAGCCCAGCTCAATGAGGCATGAGGGCATCGAGGTGTTGCGCAGCACGAGGAACCCCGCCTGGTGTACGCCTTTGTCGGGGCGCCCGGCAGCCCGGAACTGCTTTTGTATGTGGTTGGCGAGTTTCACGCTCTGCTCCATGTAGGTGTCCTGCATGAATTCGAAGATGATATAGGACTCGGCGCTCTTGGGGTCGAAGCCCTCATAGCGGTTCTCGTAGTCCTTCTCCAGCATGATGGCGGCGTTCTCGCGCTTGGCCACCGCCAGGTTGTCGGCCGCACGGTGCATACCCAGGGTGTAGGTCTCGGATCCGCGTCCCTGTGCCTTGCCCGGCAGGGCATTGGTGTGGATGCTCACGAAGAGGTCCGCTTTCGCACGGTTGGCGATGGCAGCGCGCTCGTTGAGTTCCACGAAGACATCGGTCTTGCGGGTATATACGACCTTCACGTCCTTCATGTTCTGCTCCACGAGCTGCCCTACAGCCAGCACCACGGCGAGGTTGATATTCTTCTCCTTGCCGGTCTTTCCCAGCGCTCCTGGGTCTTTGCCTCCGTGCCCGGCATCGAGCACCAGGGTGAATGTCCCCTCAGCCCATGTCGAAGCCGTCGGCACGATCGCCAACAGCAGCAGGCAAAGGATGAATGTCGTCAGATGTCTCATATTTCGCGTGCAAAGTTAGTGATAATATACGATTTACGCCTCACGATTGCGTAATTTTTTGCTAAAAAGGACGCGAAATAGATGTTTTAGAAGTTCACACGTGCCCCCGCCATGACTACGATGCCGGGTTGTGGCACATTTCCGAGGTCATAGTAATGGCGGTTGGTGAGGTTGGTGCCTTCGGCCCATAGCTCGTAGTGCTTCGCCGTCCAGCGGAGCTTCAGGTCGAGGGTGGCGTAGGGCGCATACGGCACCAGCTGTCCTGTGTTCTGCGCATTCTCATAGAGGATATAGCTTCCCATACGGTCCTGCCAGCGGAGGGCCCATGCGGCAGAGAGCTTCGCGACGATGGGGTGGGAGAGCGTGGCGATCAGTTGATGGCGCAGATACTCCATGGCGTAGTTCGACTTATAGACGGGCGTGTCATCCCTGCGGTGCTGGTGGATGAAGGCGTAGGACAGTTGGCAGTTGACCTTTGATACCTGGCATTTGACCGATGCCTGCACGCCGATGTTGTCGAGGTCGAAGTTGGCGCTGTGATAGACATCGTCGGCGCTGTACATGACCCAGTCTATCAGGTGAGTGCCGCGATGATAGAATACTTTCAGCTGACTCTCGACCCTCACCTTTGAACACTCTACTTTATTTGTTGCGCCCAGCTGGAAGCTGTGACTCTCCTCGGCCCGCATGCCGAGATTGCCTTCGTGCGTGGGACTTTTATAGTAGAGGTCGGTGAAGGTGGGGAGGCGGAAGCCTTTGTTATAGGAGGCGTAGAGCCGCCAGTGCGACGAGGGCGTGTAGGCCATGTCGATACCCGGGTAGAAGCGCAGGCCGCTGTCGAAGCGCGTGTTGTAGTTGGCGAGTACGCCGACGCTGGCCGTGAAGCGGGGCAGCACGAGGTTGTGCTCGGCATTCACGCTGATGTTCGTGCGGCTGTCGTTGTTGAGGGCTGTGCTGTGGATGCTCTCTTCGCGCACCTCGGCACCGATGGCCGTGCGCCCTGCCACCCAGCTCACGGAGGTCGTGACGCGTGCGCCGTGGACATCCGTGCGATGGAAGTTCTCCCCTGTCGCTGTGCCGCGGATGAGCTGGAAGTGATCGTAGAGGCGGTTCCAGAAGACTTCCGGGCGCACACGGACGCGCCCCTTCGTCTCAGCGCTGAGGCTCATGATCAGCCGCCGGTTGCGCTCGTACTGGTTGGGGTAGGCAGCGCTGTAGAAGGTGTTGGCGCCGTAGGCTTTCTGGCTGTAGCCTGCCTGCCATTCTATCTTGAAGTCATCGGCATCGAGGGCGCCGCTGTGGAAGAGGTTATAGCGCCAGAAGTCGGAGTTGAGGGTGGCGCCGTTGCTGCGGAGAGACCCACCCCCGACCCCTCCCGTGAGGGAGGGGAGGCCTGCGGACTTGCGCGTCTTGCAGAAATAAACATGAGCATCGCCGCCGAGGGTGAGATAAGAGCCGCCCTGCACGCCAGCTTCAAAAGAGATTCTCTTTGCTTTCTCGCCGGAGGCCTCCCCTCCCTCACGGGAGGGGTCGGAGGTAGGTCCCCTTTTTGTCACAATATTGATTGCCCCTCCGAAGGCGGAGGCGCCATAGACGCGTGAGGCAGCGCCTTCGAGAACCTCGATGCGCTCGATGTCGCAGAGGCTCACGGGGATGTCTGCCGAGAGATGTCCTGTGTGGGGGGAGCTGAGGTTGATGCCGTTGAGCAGGATGGTGATCTGGTCAAAGGTGGAACCGTTGATGCTGATGTCCGTTTGAATACCAAAGCCGCCGCGTTGTCGGACGTCCACGCCGACGACTAATTTCAGGAGGTCGTTGACACTCTGCGCCGCCGCAGCCTCTATCTGTTGGCGGGTGATGACGCTGACGATGCGTGCCGCCTGCAGCGCCGTCAGCGGCGACATCGTGCCTGCCACCGCCACCTCCGCCAGCTCGCGCTCATCGGCCTCGTCGTCCTCGTCGGGTGTCGTGCTCACCTGCAGCGCCTGAACCTTGGGGATGTGGACGCTCGCCAGCATGCCCACCGTGAGCACGGCGATGCGCACCTGCCGGTGCAGGCTGGCAAAGATGGCGTAGCCCTTGCGGCAGAAATGCCTGAAGGTGGCAACGCCCTGTCTTTTGATTTTTTGTTGCATAAAATTAGAAAGAATAATGAAGTTAATAAATACAAGCGGCAACCCGTTGCCGCTTGTTGTAAGTCTTAATGGAAGATGGAGAGCAGTCCTCCCTCAGGTTTCTTGAAGTAATGGTCCAGTTGGTTGAAGAGTGCCGTGCGCGAGAATACTACAACGCGGTCGCCGGGCAGAATCTGTGTGCTGCCGTTCACCAGGAAGCCCTCGCCACCCCGCACAATGCCGCCGATGGTGATGCCCTTGGGCAGTCCCAGCTTCATCACGGGCTGACGTGTCACGAGGGCTCCCTCGCTGACATCGAACTCAGCCACGTCGGCGTCGGCGATGGTGAGGCTCTTCACGCTCGCCACGTCGGAGGCCAGCAGCAGCTGGTAGATATGGCTGGCGGCGATGGTCTTCTTGTTGATGATGGTGCCGATGTCCAGTTTCTCGGCCATGGTGATGTATTCCGAGTTCTCCACCAGGGCTACCGTCTTGCGCACGCCCATGCGCTTGGCCGCCAGACAGGCCAGGATGTTCGTCTCCGTCTCGGGCGTTAGGGCGCAGAACGCCTGCGTCTGTCGGATGCCCTCTTCCAGCAGCAGCTGTGTGTCGCGGCCGTCGCCGTTGAAGATCATCACGTTGTCGTTGTCCAGCAGTTCCGTGAGCTTGCGACAGCGCTCCGGGTCTCTCTCGATGAGCTTCACGTCGATGTAGTCAGGCAGCAGGTGGCAGGTCTGCACGGCGATGCGTCCGCCGCCCATCATCATCACCTTCTTCACGTCGGGGTAGCTGTCCTTGCCCACCATCTGCCGGATGTTGTTCACGAACTTCTTCGTGGTCATGAAGTAGGCGATGTCACCCAACTTCAGCTCGTCGAAACCGCCGGGGATGATGGTCTCCTCATCGCGCTTGATGGCTACTATGTGATAGGGTGAGTCGGGCTTGCACAAATCCTTCAGCGGCTGGTTGTAGAGGGCCGCAGCCTCCTCGCGCAGCTTGATGCCCAGGATGACCAGTGCACCCTCGTGGACCTCCCACCATTGTCGCGCCCATGAGCGTTGCACGCCCGCCACGATCTCCTTCGCCGCCAGCACCTCGGGGTAGATGAGCGAGTCGATGCCGAGTGAGGTGAAGAAGTCGCGGTTCGCAGGTATCAGGTACTCCGAGTTGTCGATGCGCGCCACCGTCTTCTTGGCCCCCAGACTGCGTGCCAGCATGCAGCAGGTCAGGTTCTTGGTCTCGGAGGGCGTGACGGCGATGACCAGGTCGGCCTGCGGCGTGCCGGCCTCCTTGAGGCCGTTGATGCTGATGGGCGACACGTTGAGCGTCATCATGTCCAGACCGTCGCTCATGAGTGACAGTTTCTGGGCGTCCTCGTCCAGCAGGACGATGTCGTGATTCTCTTTGGTGAGCAGTACGGCCAGATGGCTGCCGACGGCTCCTGCACCGGCGATGATGATTTTCATAATAGTGCTCTTTTTATTCCTGCGACGTCGATGCCGCAGAGCGCGTGGAGTTCCTGTAGTGTGCCGTGTTCCACAAAGTGGTCGGGCAGTCCGAGTCGTGTGACGGGGATGTTCATACCGTGGTCCGACAACCATTCCAGCACAGCCGACCCGAGGCCGCCGGTGCGCACGCCGTCCTCCAGCGTCACGATGCGCTTGAAGCGCGCCGCCACCTCCGTGAGCAGCCGCTCGTCCAGCGGTTTCAGGAACCGCATGTCATAGTGTGCCACACTCAGCCCCGGCTGTTCCGCCTCGGCCTGTCGGATGGCCTCCTGTGCGGCTACGCCCAGCGGGCCTATGGACAGCACGGCCGTGTCGCTGCCGTCCTTCAGCTTGCGCCCGCGTCCCACAGGTATCTCCCGCATCTCACATTCCCAATCCACCTGCGAGCCGCGGCCGCGTGGGTAGCGGATGACGAATGGCCCCTTGTCGGGCAGCTGTGCCGTGAACATGAGGTGGCGCAGTTCGTGCTCATCCATCGGCGAGGCGATGGTGAGGTTGGGGATGGGGCGCAGGTAGGCCAGGTCGAAGGCTCCGTGGTGTGTGGGGCCGTCCTCGCCCACCAGTCCTGCACGGTCCAGACACATCACCACGTTCAGTCGCGAGATGCAGACGTCGTGGATGAGGTTGTCGTAGGCGCGTTGCGCGAACGAGCTGTAGATGTTGCAGAAGGGCTGTAGGCCGTCCTTGGCCATGCCGGCGGAGAAGGTCACGGCGTGGCCCTCGGCGATGCCGACGTCGTAGGCGCGATGGGGTAGGGCCTCCATCATGATGTTCATAGAGCAGCCCGTGGGCATGGCGGGCGTGACGCCCACGATGCGTTCGTTCGCGCGCGCGAGTTCTAATAAGGTATGCCCGAAGACATCCTGGAACTTAGGCGGCATCCCCGTCTCGTCGTTCTTGATGAGTTCGCCCGTCTGTGGGTTGAACTTACCGGGTGCGTGCCACACGGCGCCTCCGTGCTCGGCGGGCTCGAAGCCCTTGCCCTTGACGGTGTGTATGTGCAGCAGCTTGGGCCCCGACATATCCTTGATAACGCGTAGCGTCTTCACCAGCTCGATGACGTTGTGCCCGTCGGTAGGCCCGAAGTAGCGGATGTCCATGCCCTCGAAGATGTTCTGCTGGTGGTTGATGAGGCTCTTGATGGAGTTGTTGAAGCGCAGGATGCTCTTCTTGCGCTTGTCGTTGAGCCATCCCCACGACAGCAGCTTGCGCGAGGCCGTGTAGCGGATGCGGTTGTAGGTGGGGTTGATCTGCAGCTGGTGCAGCAGGTGTTTCATGCCGCCCACGCTCCGGTCGATGCTCATGTTGTTGTCGTTGAGGATGATGAGCACGTCGTTGGGCGTGTTGGCTGCGTTGTTCAGGCCCTCGAAGGCCAGTCCGCCGCTCATGGCGCCGTCGCCGATGATGGCCACGACATGGCGGTCCTGCTCCCCCTTGGCCTTGGCCGCTAAAGCCATGCCCAGCGCTGCGCTGATGCTGTTCGAGGCGTGGCCTGCCGTGAAGCTGTCGTACTCGCTCTCCTCGGGCGAGGGGAAGGGGCGCAGACCGTGGAAATGGCGGTTGGTGCTGAAGCGCTCGCGGCGGCCCGTCAGCATCTTATGCGGGTAGGCCTGATGCCCGACATCCCACACGAGGCGGTCGTAGGGCGTGTTGAAGACATAGTGCAGCGCCACCGTCAGCTCTACCACGCCCAGGCTCGATGCGAAATGTCCCGGGTTGCCGGCAAGCTCCTCGATGAGGTTCTCGCGCAGCTCCTGGCAGACCTCCGGCAACTGCTCCAGCGGCAGCTGTCGCAGATAGGCCGGCAGGCTGATGTGCTCCAATAGGGGGGATGTATGTGGTTCTTTTGTACTCATTTCATAGATTTTCGGGGCAAAAGTAACACTTTTTTGTCGTATCTATGCAAATTCAAGCCAAAAAGAGTTACTTTTGCACTATGAAACTCATCACAAATGTCGAAATCCCCTCTTTGGAGCGTCGCATAGGCCTGCATAACAAGCTCGCCTTCATCGGCTCCTGCTTCGCAGAGTATATAGGCGCCAGGATGCGCCAGAGCGGCATCGCCGCCCTTGTCAATCCCTTTGGCGTGCAGTATAACCCCCTCAGCATCCTGCAGGTGCTCACGCAGGACCCTACCTGCAAGTCGCTTTACTTCGAGGATGAGGACCAGCGCTGGCACTGCTGGCTGCTGGATTCCCATTTCAGCGCCACGTCGCAGGAGGCCTGTAAGTCCGCGTTCCTCTCGGCGCGTGGACGCCTCTTCAGCTGGAACCCTGACACCCTCGTGCTGACGCTCGGCACCAATCACTACTACGAACGTGCTGACACGAAGCTCATCGTGGGCAACTGTCACAAGCGGCCGCAGACGGAGTTCGTGGAGAAGCAGATGAGCCTCACCCAGTGCATCGCCACCCTGGAGACCATCTGCCAGCTCTTCCAGCGCTCGCGCATCATCCTCACCCTCTCGCCCTACCGCTATGCCAAGTACGGCTTCCATGAGAACCAGCTCGCCAAGGCCACGCTCCTCATGGCCATCGATGCCGTGCAGCAGAAGTACCCCGAGCAGGTGTTCTATTTCCCCGCCTATGAGATACAGCTCGACGAGCTGCGCGACTACCGCTTCTACGGCCCCGACATGCTGCACCCCTCTGAGCAGGCCGTCGATTACATCTGGGAGCGATTCTCAGATCGTTGGTTCGACGACGAGACCCACCGCTATCTCATGGACTACGAGCCCATCCGCAAGGCCCTGCAGCATCGCCCCGACGATCCCGACTCGCCTGCCGCACAGCGCTTCCGTGAGCAGACCCGCATCCGACTCAATGAACTCACCAAGAAATACAACTTGGGCATGGAGGATTAGCCCTCAACCCTCAGCCCTCAACCCTCAACCATGACTTACAGCATCGTCTCCATCACCACTCTCATCGGTGCCCATCGCATCGGCACTGCCGAGACACATATCGACTGGCTCCTCACCGACAGCCGCTCCCTCGTCTTCCCCGAGGAATCCCTCTTCTTCGCCATCCGCACACAGAAGAACGACGGCCATCGCTACATCCCCGAGCTCTATGCTCGTGGCGTGCGCAACTTCGTCGTCAGCCAGGCCCCCGAGCAGCCCGCTGCGGACGCCAACTACCTCATCGTACCCTCGCCCCTGAAAGCCCTGCAACGTCTGGCAGAGCGCCATCGCGAGGAGTTCGACATCCCCGTCATCGGCATCACCGGCTCCAACGGCAAGACCGTCGTCAAGGAGTGGCTCTACCAGCTCCTCGCCCCCGACTTCAACATCACGCGCTCGCCCCGTTCCTGGAACTCGCAGATCGGCGTGCCCCTCTCCGTGTGGCGCCTCTCTGAGCAGACACAGCTCGGCATCTTCGAGGCCGGCATCAGCGAGCCCGGCGAGATGGGCGCCCTGCAGAGTATCATACAACCCACTATCGGCATCATCACCCACCTGGGCTCCGCCCACGACGAGAACTTCGCCAACCGCGAGGAGAAATGCCGCGAGAAGCTGCGCCTCTTCCACGACGCCCAAGTCCTCGTCTATAACGCCGACGACGCCCTCATCTGCGACTGCCTCGACAAGAGCGGCTTCAAGGGCCAGCGCATCGGATGGACCAAGCGCGAGGTAGGCATCGACCTCAGCGAGTACTTCCTCGACGCCGCCAGCATCGAGGATGCCTGCCACTGCGTCAGCGTATGCCGCTACCTGGGCCTCTCCGACGACGTCATCCGCCAGCGCCTCCAGCGCCTTGAACCCGTCGCCATGCGCCTCGAAGTCAAGGAAGGGCGCAACGGCTGCACCCTCATCACCGACACCTGCAACAGCGACCTCGTGTCCCTGGAGATCGCCCTCGACTTCATGCGTCGCCGCCCCGAGGCACAGGGCCGCCGCCGCGTCCTTATCCTCTCCGACATCAAGCAGACGGGCCTCACCCTCACCGACCTCTACGCGCAGGTCGCCGAGCTCGTCAACGAATACACCGTCGATGAATTCATCGGCATCGGTCCCGAAGTCAGCGCCGGCATGGCTAATGTAAACGCCGAGGGCCGCGTCGCGGCCTCAGCGTTTACGTCCGTGGACGCCTTCCTCACCTCCAGCACCTTCCAGGGCCTCCGTGACAGCGTCGTCCTCGTCAAGGGCGCCCGCCAGGCACGTTTCGACCGCATCGCCGACGCCCTCGTGCAGAAAGTCCACGAGACCATCCTCGAGGTGAACCTCTCCGCCGTCGTCAGCAACCTCAACTACTACCGCTCCTTCATGCGCCCCGAGACCAAGATGGTGTGCATGGTCAAGGCCTCCGCCTACGGCGCCGGAGCCATCGAGATTGCGCGCACGCTGCAAGACCATCGCGTCGATTACCTCGCCGTTGCCGTCGCCGACGAAGGCGTGGAGCTGCGCCGTGCAGGCATCACCGCCAACATCATGATCATGAACCCCGAGATGTCCTCCTTCCGCACCCTCTTCGAGTACGGCCTGGAGCCCGAGGTCTATAGCTTCCGCCTCCTCGACGCCCTCATCCATGCCGCCGAGCGCGAAGGCATCACCAACTTCCCCATACACATCAAGCTCGACACCGGCATGCACCGCCTCGGCTTCGAACCCAAGAAAGACATGGAGGCCCTCATCCAGCGCCTGCAAAGCCAGAAAGCCCTCATCGTGCGCTCCGTCTTCACCCATTTTGTGGGTTCCGACAGCGACGACTTCGACCAGTTCTCGCTCCAGCAGTGGCAACTCTTCACCGCCGCTGCCGACCAGCTGCAGGGCGCCTTCTCCCACCACATCCTGCGCCACATCTGCAACAGCGCCGCCATCGAGCACTTCCCCGAGCGCCACTGCGACATGGTGCGCCTCGGTCTCGGCCTCTACGGCATCAATGCGCGCAACAACCAGATGTTGTCGTGCATTTCAACCTTGAAGACCACCATCCTGCAGATCCACGACGTCCCCGTCAGCGAGACCGTGGGCTACTCGCGCAAGGGCCACCTCACCCGTGACAGCCGCATCGCAACCCTGCCCATCGGCTATGCCGACGGCCTCGACCGCCACCTTGGCTGCGGCCGTGGCTACTGCCTGGTAAATGGGCAGAAGGCACCCTACGTAGGGAACATCTGCATGGATGTCTGCATGATCGACGTCACCGACATCGACTGCCGCGAGGGCGACCAAGCCGTCATCTTCGGCCCCGACCTCTCCCCCGCCGTCCTCGCCGATGCCATCGGCACCATCCCCTACGAAATCCTCACCTCTGTCTCCCCCCGCGTCAAACGCATCTATTACGTAGATTAAAAGATGGCGGGACTGCGAGTCCCGCCATCTCCTTTCTTCCCCGTCCCGTTCTTTTCTTCCTTGTCTCGTTCTTTTCCTGCGGATTCCATCCGCAGAACTTCTCACCTCTCAACCATCACCCGTCCAATCTCGTTCAATGCCACAAATCGGAACCGCTGCGATTCTACAGGGATTGGGCGGTAACTATAGTGCTTAGTCTCAGCCTTCCGCCGCAAAGCTTCCTCTGTGGCCTCCTTCACAACCTGATTTGTAAAAGCACTCCTTTCAGGCTCCATTAGCAACAACTTCCCTTTCGAACAAGCCTCGAAATAAGCCCCGCCCGGTTTGTAGTATCGCTCGTGCGGTGAGCCCTCTGCCGGAAACCCTTCGTTCAGCAGCACCACCAACGGGAATCCCCCTTCGCGAACCATTCTGGCGATTCTCTGCTCACCTTTACTAATCGCTGCCGTATAGGTCACCGCCCCATTATGCGCTGCCGCCAACACCGCTTGCAGCCGTTCCTCCACCTGCCCAGTGCTGGCTTCACGACTCATTTCCACCAATTGCCTCTCAGGCCAATCCAATAAGAAGTGGTTACCCATAGACGTGAACTGCAACCCACACACCTCCGTCTTACGATGCATCCTGAAGAGATCCGGATTCTGCTTCCGTAGCCAAGCACGTTCAGTGTTGGCTTTCACATATTCTATCATGGCGTGCAGTTGCCCTTTGTGCGTCAGCACACGATA